>JAZOMF010000075.1:0-190390 GCA_045653805.1 Eubacteriales bacterium | reverse complement strand
GCTGACCGAGCAGGGATGCTCGGACGGCACGACCGTGATCGTCGAGGATCTCTTTGCCAATGTTCCCGCGCGCCGCAAGTTCCTCAAAAAGGATGCGACCGAGGCCATGGCCGTGGCCGCCAATGTCGAAAAGGTTGCGCTCTCGCGCCCCGATATCGCCTTCCGTCTCATTGTGGACGGCAATGTGCGCCTGGAAACAGCGGGAGACGGCGATCTGCGCCACACGGTATATGCCGTGTTCGGTAAGGATTTTGCCTCGCGCCTGATCGAGGTCGACACCCGTGAGGAGGGCGGAATCCGCGTCAACGGCTTTATCGGTCGCCCCGACAATGCCAAGGCCAACCGCAATTTCCAAAATTACTTTATCAACGGCCGCTATGTTAAGCGCAAGACCGCCTGCGCCGCTGTGGAACAGGCCTACTGCTCCTATATGCCGCCCGAAAAGTTCCCCTGCTGTATTCTGAATTTGCAGATCAATCCCGCCGCGGTCGATGTCAATGTGCATCCCGCCAAGCTGGAGGTCAAATTCTCCAACGAAAAGCCGGTATTTGAGGCGATATATTACGCCGTAAGACAAGCTTTGGAGCAAAATACCACCCGCCCCGAGATGGAAATGCCCAAAACGGCGGCGAGAATGTCCGATGCCTTTATATCCGTTGAAAGGGAAAAGTCATTAAAGGCAAGACAGATAACCATCGACATGCCTCCCGTGGCAGAGACTAAAAAAGCTACCGAGCCCATCGTTCCCGTGCATAAAAGCTCGGCGTGGTCTCAGACCCCTCAAAAGCCTGCTTATGTTGAGACGGTTAAGCCTACTCAAGTCACAGTAAACCATGTAAAGCCCGAAATAAAGGCAGAAGAGAATACAATTCCTGCACCCGAAGCGCAGAAAAGCAGGGTAAAATACACCGCAGAGGAATATATCAAAAATTATCAATATTCTCCTCGGTGGGGCGCACCTGTCGTAGCAGAAGTGAAGACCACGGAAAATGAAAATGCTGAAAGAACGATTCAGAAGCCTCAAAAGCTTGACGAGACACCCTCAAAAACAGAGTCGGTGGTAGTAAATGATACTATTACGGCAGAAGTTGCCGCGGATGTGCCCGTAGCAGAGGTAAAGCCCCCAAAGATCGAATATAAGATCATCGGAGAGGCGTTCAACTCTTACATAATCGTTCAGGTTGAAGAAAAAATGCTTATAATCGATAAGCATGCCGCCCACGAGCGCATAATTTTTGAGCAGCTTAAGAGGAATATGTATTCTCACGAGCTTTCCTCACAGCTTTTGATGATTTCCATAGATGTTATGCTGATGTCCGATGAGGTGGCGATCGTTGAAGAATATCGACAGGAGCTTGAAGCGGTTGGGTTTGAGTTCACCACGTCAAGAAACACTGTTTTGGTAACTGCTATTCCCGTAGGAATTGAGCAGGATGCGGTGGCTGATATGTTTGCCGTAGTTGCCGACAGAATAAAGAACGGCACGGGTAAGGTCGATCTCACCAAGAATCTGATCTTTGAAAAGGCTTTGTACCAAGCCTCCTGCAAGGCGGCGATCAAGGCGGGCAGAGAATATGCCAAGGGTCACGGCGAATGGGTAGTTGAAAAGCTGATGGAGATACCTGACATCACCTTTTGCCCTCATGGCAGACCCGTGGCTATGGAGCTTTACAAGAAGAACATTGACCGCCAATTCGAGCGGACTTAAGCTCTATAAAATCGCCCAATACGGCGTTGCTCCTCAAAATCAGCCCGACGTAGACACCACTACGCCTTCGCTTTGCTTTTTGCGGTGCGCCTTGTCTTGAACGATTTTACACGAGCTTTCTAAATCAGATTGAGCAACAATTAAAATATAATCCCGCATCACACTGTCTTGTGACTGCGGAAAAAGGAGCAAAGTTATGTTTGAACTTTTAGCACGGGACGGCAGAGCGCGCAGAGGCGTGCTTCACACCGTTCACGGGGATATTCAGACCCCCGTATTTATGAACGTAGGTACCTGCGCCGCAATCAAGGGAGGTGTATCTACCGTTGAGCTTAACGACGACCTTGACTGTCAGGTTGAGCTTTCCAATACTTATCACCTTCACATTCGTCCCGGTGATAAGCTTATTTACGAGATGGGCGGTCTTCACAAGTTTATGAATTGGAAGAAGCCTATCCTCACCGATTCGGGCGGATTTCAGGTGTTTTCCTTGGCTCAGCTTCGTAAGATTACCGAGGAGGGTGTAAGATTCCAGTCTCACATCGACGGTAAGAAGATTTTTATGGGCCCCGAGGAGAGTATGCAGATACAGTCCAACCTCGCATCCACCATCGCTATGGCGTTTGACGAGTGCATCGAAAACCCTGCGCCTTACAAGTATGTTCGCGCATCTATCGACAGAACCACAAGATGGCTTGAAAGATGCCGCACCGAAATGGACAGACTCAATTCGCTTCCCGAGACTATCAACAAGAACCAGATGCTCTTTGGTATCAACCAAGGCGGTACTTATGAGGACCTCCGTGTTGAGCACATGCAGAGAATTGCAGAAATTAACTGCGAGGGCTATGCTATCGGCGGTCTTGCGGTTGGTGAGGCTACCGAGGATATGTACCGTATCATCGACGTTGTAGAGCCTCACATGCCCAAGGATAAGCCCAGATACCTTATGGGTGTAGGCACTCCTTGCAATATCCTGGAGGCGGTTCACATGGGCGTTGACTTCTTCGATTGCGTAATGCCTTCGAGAAACGCGCGTCACGGTAACCTATTCACTTGGGAGGGTAAGATGAACCTTCTCAACGAGAAGTATGCAAAGGATCCCAGACCCATCTCCGAGTCCTGCGGATGCCCCGCTTGCCGTAACTACAGTCGTTCCTACATTCGTCACCTTATCAAGGCAAAGGAATCCCTTGGAATGAGACTTGCGGTTGCTCATAACCTCTATTTCTATAACAATCTGACTAAAAAGATCAGAGAAGCACTCGACGGTGGATATTTCGAGAGCTTTTATCAGAAGTATCACATCGCTTTGGGTGAAAGGAATCCCGACTAATTCATGATAAAATACGTAATTTTCGATAAAGACGGCACTCTTCTTGATACCGAGCCCTTTTTCGAGGGGTCTTGGGTAAAGGTTGGTGCCAAATGGGGGCTTCCCGATACGGATACCAATTATTTTGACAACATTGCGGGAAAAAGTATTACAAAAGCCATAGATTTTTTGCGTGAGACCTATGAGGGCATCAATGCAGAGGTATTTATGGAAGAAAGACTTCAAATGGTTTGGAAAATGATGGAGGAAGGAATACCGCTTAAAGAGGGATGCCTTGAGATCCTTGATTTTCTTCGAGCGCAGGGAATCAAGATAGCAATTGCCACCTCAACCACCAAGGCGAGAGCTTTGAAAAATCTTACAAACCTTGGTCTCACGGATAAATACGACGCGCTGGTTACCGGAGATATGGTGTCCAACGGCAAGCCTGCTCCCGACATTTTTCTTGAGGCGGGTAGACTTATCGGTGCAGACCCCACCGAGACGGTCGTAGTTGGTGACGCCTCTGTTGATATGATCGGAGGACATAGAGCGGGTATGAGACCCGTCATGGTCATCGACTCCGGTCTGCCAAGTGATGAAGCAGAGCCATTGTGCTTTGCCATATATCATAGCCTTTTTGAGGTCATCGACCTTATAAAGAGTGAAAACGGAATAAAATAAACCACATAGAAAGGAAGAAACAAAATGATTTCAAGAATTTTGCTTGAGGACGTTATTGCCGCCGCTATGTCAACAGGCGCAGACTTCGCAGAGGTCTATGCAGAGAAGACAAGAAACAACGGCATCCGTTTCCTCAACGGAAAGATCGATACCGTAAATGACGATATGGTATCGGGCGTTGGTATCCGTGCTTTTATCGGCACAAGAACCGTATACGCTACCACTACTGATATTTCAAGATCAGGTCTTATTCGTTGTGCAAAGGCAGTTGCCGATGCACTTGGAGAGAGCAAGGCGCAACTTAGCATTAACCTTACCGAGCGAATTTTCCCCAATATCCACCCCGTAAAGATACTTCCCGGAAGCGCTGCTCTCGCAACGAGAACCGACATCCTTAAAACTGCTTGCTTTGCGGCTCAGGAAAGAGACGAAAAGATCAAGCAGGTTATGGGTAATCTTGCATCGGTCGATCATACTATCCTTATCGCTAACAGCGAAGGACTCTACACCTCCGACAGGCATGTAAGAACCAGAATTGCAGTAAGCGCAGTTGCTCTTTCGGCAGATGGAAGCGACAATCAGTCCGGAAGCGCATCTCCCGGACGCGGAATGGGTCTTGAAATGTTTGATTTTCTGGACCCCAAGAGCGTAGGTATCAAGGCGGCTGATCAGGCGCTTGTAAACCTCCGCGCAGACTACTGTCCCGCAGGACAGATGACCGTTGCTATTGAAAACGGCTTCGGCGGAGTTATCTTCCACGAGGCTTGCGGTCACTCTCTTGAGGCGACCAGCGTAGGTACCGGTACCAGCCAGATGTGCGGCAAGCTGGGTCAGCAGATCGCCAACGTGAAGGTTACAGCTATTGATGACGGTACTATCCCCGGTGCATGGGGCTCTGTCAACATCGATGACGAGGGAACTCCCACACAGAGAAACGTTCTTATCGAAAACGGTATTCTCAAGAGTTATATGATCGACCGTCTCGGCTCTCGCAGAATGGGTATGGCTATGACGGGTAACGGTCGCCGTGAGAGCTTTATGTACGAGCCCACCTCCCGTATGACTAACACCTTTATCGCAAACGGTGAGGACAAGAACGAGGATATTATCAAGTCTATCGAGTACGGTCTTTATGCAAAGAGCATGGGCGGCGGCTCGGTAAATCCCTTGACAGGTGAATTTAACTTCGGCGTAAGCGAAGGTTATATCGTTCGCAACGGTGTTATTTGCGAGCCCGTAAGAGGCGCATCCCTCGTTGGAACAGGCTCCCAGATCCTTATGGACATCGACATGGTAGGTCAGAATCTTGACACCGCTCAGGGTATGTGCGGCTCTTCCAGTGGTAGCGTTCCTACCGACGTAGGTCAGCCCCTTATCCGAGTTTCTAAAATCACAGTAGGAGGTCGCTGATATGAATTTTACCGAAATTAAAGAAATAATCTCCGCCGCTTGTAAGAAGTTTGACGTTTTGGAGTACGAGATCTATTTTACCAAGGGTGAGGACATCAGCGCAGAGACCCTCAAGGATGAGGTAAGCGCATTTTCCTCGGGTGAGAGCGCAAAGGTATATTTCCGTTGCCTCGTAGACGGTCACATGGGCTACGCCTCCAGCAGCTATTTCAACGAGGACGAGCTTGCAGACCTGGTTGTTCGTGCAAAGGAAAACGCAGGCGCGATTGAAAACGATGACGTAGTCTTCATTTTCAAGGGCTCCGAGTCCTATGCCAAGACCACCGCTCCCGAACCCGTAGTAGTAGATGCAGGCGAGCTTAAAAACAAGGCGCTTGAAATTCAAAAGGCAACCTACGCCGCAGACACGTCCGTTGTTGACGGTACTCAGTCCGTTGCGATGTCCTTCAGAAACGAGATCTATCTCTACAACTCACACGGCCTTGAGCTTTCCAACAGAGTTGGTATGTCCGGCTGCTATGTTGAGGCAGTAGTAAGCAAGGACGGTGAGTCCAGAAACAACTTTGAGTTTGCTGAAAATATTTACAGCGAGGATGCAAAAAATCTTCCCGCAAAGGCAGTTCAGGGTGCGCTTGAAATGATAGGTGCTACCGAAATTCCCAGTGGTAAATATGACATAGTTATCGACGGCACACAGATGCGCTCGCTTTTGTCCGCATTCTCCTCGGCTTTCTCCGCAAAGAACGCGCTTTTAGGTATGTCCCGTCTTGCAGGTAAGGAAGGCGAGAAGATCGCTGCTGATATAGTTACCATCACCGACGATCCTATGAGAGAGGGGTGCCCTGTGCAGACTCCCTTTGACGACGAGGGTGTTGCTACCTATAAAAAGACTGTAGTTGAGAACGGTGTTCTGTGTACCTTGCTCTATGACCTTACTACCGCTTATAAGACCGGCAAGACCACTACAGGTAACGGTCGCCGCGGCGGAAACATCGCTCCATATAACTTTGGTATCTGCGCAGGCACCGAAAGTCAGGAAGAGCTTTTTGCGAAGATCGGTAACGGTATCTACGTAACCGGTGTCAAGGGTCTCCATGCAGGTGCTAACGCTATTACCGGTGATTTCTCAGTAGAGAGTGTTGGATTCCTTATAAAGGACGGCAAGAAGGCAGGTCCTATCAAGTCCTTTGTAATCGCAGGAAACTTCTTCCAGATGCTCAAGGATATTGATTCTCTCGGCAACGAGGTGAAGTGGGGAATTCCCGGCGGATTCGTGGTGTTTGGATCTCCTGACGTGCTTGTAAAGGGAATGAGTGTTGCAGGAAAATAATTAAAATTTCAAATTTCACTTTTCTGTGAATATTTTTTGAATTTTTATGTGTTTTGTCAGTAGTATTGTAAAATGCTATTGACAAAACACATTTTTTTATATATAATAAAATAAGGTATATATTGATATTTTACGGATTGCCCGATTTGGCAAAAACGTTTTAATATACCTGATTAAACAGAACAAAAAGACAAGAAAGAAAAAGGAGGTGTAAAGGAAATGCCAATAGAATTTGTAATACTGATCGGCATAGGTTGTGCCGCT
This sequence comes from Eubacteriales bacterium, assembly GCA_045653805.1. Taxonomy (GTDB): domain Bacteria; phylum Bacillota; class Clostridia; order Oscillospirales; family CAG-272; genus SVTX01. The sequence goes on along the minus strand of JAZOMF010000075.1, from coordinate 183,679 downwards.
GTCGGTATTGCTCTCGGATTTCTTATCGGATTTCTCATCAGAAAGAAGATCGGTGAAGCGAAGATAGGCTCTGCTGAGGCTGAGGCTGCAAAGATCGTTGCAGAAGCTAAGAAAAGTGCAGAATCCGCAAAGAAGGAATCTCTGATCGAGGCTAAGGAAACCATTATGGCTCAGAGAAATGAGCTTGACCGAGAGATCAAGGAAAGAAGAAATGAGATCGTTCGCACCGAGAACCGCTTGACTAAGAAAGAGGAAACACTTGATAAAAAGAGTGAGGCTCTTGAAAGGAAGAACGAAATTCTCGATAAGAAGATCAAGGATTATGAGGCCCTTCAGCAAAAAGAAGGCGAGATAATCGAAGGTCAGCTTAAAAAGCTGGAGGAGATCTCCGGATATTCCTGCGAAAGAGCTAAGGAAGAGCTTATCGAGCGCGTAGAGAGCGAGGTTAAGCACGAGCTTGCACAAAGACTTGACGAGCTTGAAACACAGTTCAAGGAAGAAGCAGACGACAAGGCAAAGAACATTTTGTCGCTTGCCATTCAAAGATATGCGTCCGATCACGTATCTGAGGCTACCGTTTCCAGCGTGGCACTGCCCAGCGAGGAAATGAAGGGTAGAATTATCGGTCGTGAGGGTCGTAACATCCAGAAGATCGAAACACTTACGGGTGTCGAGCTTATTATCGACGATACTCCCGAAACCATCACTCTGTCGGGATTTGATCCCGTTAGACGAGAGGTTGCGAGAATTGCTCTTGAGAGACTTATCTCCGACGGACGAATCCATCCCGCAAGAATTGAGGAGATGGTAGAGAAAGCACAGAAGGAAGTTGATATTTCCGTCAAGCAGGCGGGAGAGAGAGCTACCTTTGAGGTCGGAATCCACGGCATTAATCCCGAGCTTGTTCGATTGCTCGGTAGACTCAAGTACAGAACCAGTTACGGTCAGAACGTACTTAAGCACTCTATTGAGGTTGCATTCCTTGCAGGTATTATGGCAGACGAGCTTGGAGTTGACTCCAACCTTGCAAAGCGCGCAGGTCTGCCCCACGATATCGGTAAGGCATTCCCCCACGACGTTGAAGGATCTCACGTTGAGATCGGTGTAAACGCTGTTAAGAAGTATAAGGAAAGCCGCGAGGTTGTCCATGCTATCGAAGCGCACCACAACGACGTTGAACCCAAGACCATCATCGCAGTTCTCGTTCAGGCTGCCGACGCTATCAGCGCCGCAAGACCCGGAGCGCGCCGCGAGGATATGGAAAACTACATCAAGCGTCTTGAAAAGCTTGAGGAGATCGCAAAGAGCTTTGACGGAATTGACAAGGCATTTGCAATTCAGGCAGGACGCGAGATCAGAGTTATGGTCAAGCCCGAGGAGGTTAACGACGCAGGCATGAAGGTTATCGCACGCGAGATGGCGGCGAAGATCCAGGCTGAAGTTAAGTATCCCGGTCAGATCAAGATCAATCTCATTCGTGAGAGTCGCGCAGTAGACTACGCGAAGTAATTTGCCACGAGCAAAAGTCAAATATACAGAAAATTCTGTAATCTTTGTTCCTTAGTTACAGTTAAGGATTCACATATATTTAACATAGAACACAGAGGCTTATTACCACGGCACAGCCGGATAAAATATTTGATAAAAACCGGTGTTGCGCTTAGGCGCAACAGCGGTTTTGTGTTATTCAAATTCTTCAAAAATTCGTCTGAGCTGTTCCTCAGCCTCGTCTGCACCCTGCTTTCTTCGGTGCGCCTTGTCTTCGAAAATTTTCGGCGGGCTAATTTTTTGTTTGGATAAATAGTCATTAACGGTAGATGTATTGACATTCAATGTAATGTATGATATAATATACAAGCCAACATATGGGAATAGTTCTTCAAAAATTTATACGGGGTATCTATTATCTGTAATTCAACTTCATCTATAGAAAGGGTTTGCTATGAACAAGAGAAAAATTATTGCAATGATTATCATAGTGGTGATCTGTATATCTGCTCTTTGTGTAAATTATATATTTATTGATACTTACTTTGAGTTGTACTTGCCCCCTAAACACTGTATGTACTTATTTGGAGTTTCTCCCGAGGAATTTATGGATACATATTTTGAATTTTACGATGAAACGGGCGATTTAAGAAAAAGAGCTTCTATAGATGAAAGTGGAGTATTGACTTTGAGAATAACACGATATCAAGCTCAAGCGTGGAAAAAAACCGAATGGTTATCAGGATTTTCGGAATATCCTGACAAAGAGCCCTTCTCTATTTCATCTGATTTTAAAGAATTAACAGTATATATACCACACGGCACCGATCCCAATGGAGAAGAATACCAATCAATTCGAACACAAGCTAAAACAATTTTACAAAAAATTGCTGTTTTACAATCGATAGACGGCGTTCCAGACGAATATGTTGGTATGGAATATACTGTAGTGGATGAAGCAACCGGTGAAGTGTTGACTTATCAATATGTGAGATGGCTATATACCGATTAAAAAATATTTATTAATGTTTTGGAGGACTTATGTGTAAACGAATTATTGCGATATCATTACTTTTAATTGTTATAATGTCATTTTCATCCTGTAATCATGTTCATTATATGGTTGCCGGAATGTTCGATCTTGATACTGATATATATCGAAATGTAGACTACCGCTATGATGAGGAACAGGAAGTATACTATTTGGAATACCAAAATGAAAAATATTATTCTTGTGAAAAATACGGCATGTTTCACATAGATATCGATAAAGAAGATTGGCATGATCTGGGATGGTATTATTGTTTTCCTTTTAATATCGCTCAGTATTATTATTCTTACACAACCGAGTCTCCCGATTATATCTTTCCTCCCCAAGAAGAAGTGTTTTTTTTCAAAGAAACCTTTGACTATAAAAATGAGATTTTTATTGTTGAGGGAACAACGATAGCATTTGAGTTTTCTGAAATTTTTACCCAAAACACTATACAAGCCGAAGGTTCACATAGTAAATATAAAGAAATACGCTTGCGTTCCCAAAAGCATAATTCTTTATACATCAATGCGGAGATTTGGGTAAAAGACGAAATTTACTATGTCTTTATCCACAATATGGATTTCAATTATGCCTATCAGCTTTCTGATAATTTTCGTGATGCACTAATAGAAAACAATATCATTTCTTAACAAATCCCCAAACAATAATCAAATTTTTTGCAGCCGCACTTAGGTCTACCCCCGACAGTATTGTCGGGGGTAGATTAATTTATTCAAATTCTTCAAAAATCGCTCTGATCTGTTCTTCAGCCTCGTCTGCACCCTGCTTTCTCCGGTGCGCCTTGTCTTCAAATTTTCTCGGCGGGCTAATTTTTTTGTTTGGATAAATAGTCATTAACGGGAGCTGTATTGACATTCAATGTAATGTATGATATAATATACAAGCCAACATATGGGAATAGTTCTTCAAAAATTCATACGTGGTACCATATTATCTGTAATTCAACTTCATCTATAGAAAGGGTTTGCTATGAACAAGAAAAAAATTATTGCAATAATTATCATAGTGGTGATCCGTTGCTATGGTACTTTACGCTTTAGGCGCATTGGCTTCCGCTTTGGCTGGCAGCGGAGCACCGCTACCAACATAAACTAAAATAATTTTGCGAGGTATATATAATGTTCACAACACAGATCGGCGATGTTACCGTTCATTTTGATCCTAGCCTTCTCATAATTACTGCGATAGTATGTTTTCTGATTTTATTTTTTCAGTTGATTCGCTCTGTTGTTTTAGAGTTGAGATTTCGGGACATTACAAAAAAACTTGTTATAGGCGATTACAACAACATCATAGAAAACGGTGAGAAATTGTTGCATATTTATCGGAAGTATAACGCAAGACTCTTAACTAAGCAGATTTTATCTAGAGTGGAATATCTACATTTTTCGCTTGCGGTTTCATATTTTGCTACATCTAATGATGATCAGTTTTTATTGCATATAAACGAATTGAGCTTAAATATAGATATTAAAGAGTTTTGGATATCGTTATTCTATCTAAACAAAAACGACTTTGAAAATGCATCTGCCCACTATGCCCGGATTGCATCCGATGATAGAACATACGTACAACGAACGTTTTTAACTTCTTTCGAAGCATATAAGCAAGGAAATGAAGAGATTGCAAAAACGAAAATGCTTGAGATATTTGATAAACTAACAATTCCTGTACTAAAACAAATCGCAGATTCGGTAATCAAAAGCTGATATTTTTACTATGTTAGTCGGAGTAGTTATATTTGTAATTTATTCTTTGCTAAAGTCTTAATTTAAAAAACCAAATTTTAAAGGTAGTATTTTCTATGAAAAAAATAATCTGTTTAACTTTGATTTTGTTGTCTATGCTTGGCTGTTGGACGGCGTGCGCTTGTAACACAAATATGTCAGGGGTGTCGACCGAAGTAGACTCGTTCCCTAAAGTAGAGGAAATGATGATGGTTTTGGCACAAAATAGCATGTCTGATGCCAAAAAGATGATGCACCCTCAATCAGTTGAAAATTCCGATGCCGCTATCGCACAAATGAGTAGATACTTGGCAGGTCGCGAAGCCATTTCAATAGAGCAAATAAGCTTTAATGTTCAAAATTCTTTCAGTACATCAGGAAACACCATGGAAGAGCATGCGACCTATACAGTGACGCTGACTGACGGAGAAGTTCTTTACTTAACCATGGTATATCTTTCTGATAATTACGGTGAAGGATTTACCTCATTCCAATTTGTACTTGGCTTAGTTGAAATTTCATAATAATACAAGAAAACGCATTTGATAATGCTTGCAACAAAATATATTTAGAAAAAATAAAAGCAATTTGCGTTATAACTAGTTCAAAAATTACAATTTTTGTTTGAGAGAACTATTTGATTAAGGCATAATTATTATTTTTGTCGCGGGAGAAGAAAATGAAACTTAAATTATGCAGATATGGTAATATTTTCAATTCGAAATTTTATTTAGTATTTATACTTCTTTTCGCTGTTTCCGTTGTGATGGCAATGATACGACCATTCAGATATGATCTTGTTTTAGCTGCGATCATAGTTTTATTAATATATTTGATTGTCTCTCCATTGAACTTTCCCAAATATATTGAGTTAGATAACTGCAAAATAAAATATGTTACTCCCATCACTTTTCCAACACCCGGAGGAAGCGGTTTTAAATGTGTAAAAACGCATTATACTGTAACTAATATTACCAAAATTGAATTGCAACAAAATGTTGTCGAACGAGTTTTGGGTATCGCCCATTTGACTTTTTCCGGAAATAACCAAATATACGCCAAGAAGCACATTTCTCATCTTCCTGATATTAAAACTCATTGTGTTTATGGTATAGTATTAAAAAAACATCAAAGTACAATTGAGTCTTTCATATTAAATTGTAAAGATAACGTTAGGTCTTTGGATAATAAGAATTAAATAGTTTAGTTACACAATTTGCTTCTTTACAGTTTTCATTAAGTATTAAAAACATTGTTTTCCAGCCGCACTTTCGGGTGCGGCTGTTTTTTTATCTAAGTACTTGCAAGTTCGACCAAAATGTGTTATACTTATGATGAACTCAGCAGAGTAACTGCCAGAGTGATCAGAAAGACTTCCGATAACTCGATAGTTTCTGTCGAGGCCTTCAGCTACGATGCAGCAGGTAACGTAACCTCTGCACCCATATCAATTCTATTGGGTAATCCTGTTATCCCTATACTTTAATGCAATTTTAATTTTTGGAGGTGTGTATGGAAACGTTAAATCAGATATTATACGTTATTTATGTTTTTATTGTCTGTTTGTTTATTAGTATAAGAGATTTGCTTCGTGCCTTCATCACGATTTTTGGATCTCTTGCCATAATAGCACTGCCCTTTGTTTTGCTAATTCTGATCTTTATATTTTTTATAGTCAGTCTTGTTGCAAGAGGACTTTATATGAAAGCATACAATGCTTATTTGTCAGGAAACTATGATGTTGTTATTTCAAAAGGCAAAAAAATAACTAAATGGTATTATATCATATCAAAAACATCGCCCTTCCCAAGTGTGCGGCGCATAATTGACGATCTTAACGGAATGCTCGCTGTTTCCTTTTTAGCAAAAGTAGATAACGAAAAATTTTTAAAGCATATTAATGCCGTAAAGCATAGAAAAGCATTTAAAAGCAGTTGGTTGTGTATGTATTATCTGCTTCAGAATGACTTGAAAACTGCAGAAGGTTACTATGAATCTTTAAAGGAAACTAACGAAACGGAAAATATGGTGAATTATCTCAACGCCATATTTTTATTCAAGCAGGGAAAAATTGAAGAATCAAGAAAAATAATGAATGAAATATATCCCAAATTGAACATTCAGTTTGCAAAGGTTATTGCAGACAACATATTTTCACAAGAGGCACAGCAGGAATAAAATTAGAATTACTGTCCTTAAAAACTGTATTACATAAAAAATACAAAATCAATATATAAACAATGTGTATTTTTCAGCCGCACTTAGGTCTACCCCCGACAGTACTGTCGGGGGTAGATTAATTTATTCAAACTCTTCAAATATATGTCGGATCTGTTCTTCTGCCTCGTCGGCGCGGAGCTTATCCGCGGCGTAGGCTTTGCGGAGCAGAGAATGGGGAATATAATTGTCGTACTTTTCAAATACGGGTATCTCGCTGTTTTCAACGAGGTGCTCACAGATGATACCCTCGCGCTCAACGCCGTCAAGCAGGCGGGACACAAACTGAATGTCGCTGACCTTTTCCATCTTGAAGGTGATGTAATAGCATCCCTCGAACTCAATGCCGCTGATATTATTTTCGGCGGCGTTTTTCTTTATATACTTGCGCAGAGTGCGGAAGGAGCGAGTGCCGAGCCAAGGGAAGAGGCACCAAGAGTATCCGCCAAGGTGAACCAGGGAGTGTTCAAGCATACCAGTGTTTCTTGCGGTCGCACGAGCCTGATTTAAGCGCTTTACGGCGTTTTCCTTGAGATATGGGTAAACTGTATCCTCCTCAAGTATCTGCTTCATACGGCGCAAAATTTTGGTGTGTATCTCACCGAAGTCACCGGGCCATGAGACCTCCATTTTTCCGTCAACCTTTTTGACGTAAAGGAGCTTTCTTTGTACGTCCAGCTCTTCGACCTCCCAAACGCGACCTGCAAGAGCAAATCGGTCGCCCACGGGGGGAGGGGTGGTTATAGTGCCTATTTCATCCGAGCCGCAACGGACGGTGAAGTCCTCACTATCCTTGAAAACGGCGTAGAATTTAAAGCTTTTAAGCAATCTCTCGCCAACAAGACCCACGATAAGACCCTTTTCCTCGGTCATTTCCAAAAACTCGTTGTTGAGCATGGAAACGATAAGCTCCTTGTAGTCCTCGCGGCTTACAAACCTAAAGGGAGGGAGAGATAGAACTCTCTGCGCAAGCCTTGCGGGAGTCAGCTCGCCGCAGGACGCAAGAGTTGAGAGCGTCTGATGGAAAAGCAGACTGAATGGCATCTTTTTGCGTGAGGGCGGCTCGATAAATCGCTCTTCAATGTAAAGCTGAATGATAGCTATACCTCGTAGCAGCTCCCACGGAATGATTTGTGGGAGAGGTGTGTTGGGCAGAGCCTCCTCCTCGCGGAATACCATCATCATTTCGGGTGTCTGACTTCTTCTGCCCGAGCGCCCCAGCCTTTGCAAAAAGCTTGAAACACTGTTGGGCGCTTCTATCTGCATAACTCGCTCAAGCTGACCTATGTCGATGCCAAGCTCCATTGTTACCGTAGCGCAGGTGACGGCAAATTCCTCGTCGTCACGCATCTTCATTTCAGCCTCCTCACGGAGTGACGCCGAGAGGTTTCCATGATGAATGAGGATATGGCTATCTTCATCTCCTCGATATTTTGCTATCTGGCGGAGAGTTGCGCAAACGTATTCGGTTTCCTCTCGTGAATTTGAGAAAACCAAGGATTTTTTGTCTTTTACACAATCGTAGGCATATTCGTAACCGGGGTCGATGTAATAGGGCTTTTTCAAGCCGTTATTTTCGTATGATGCGGAGTCTCCGTTATAATCGTTGCCGCTTGGGGCATCTTTGACCTTTTCTACGAACAGTACGTCATCTTTATTTGATTTTTTGTCGGCGATCTTAGCCTTTTCTTCTTCCGCTTTAAGCTTTTCAAGCTCGGGATTTTGAATGTAGAAATGCTCAAGGCCAAGTCTCCAGCGAATCTTCTCCTGACCGAATTCGGGCACGTCTATCTCGCGGCCCGTGTCGGCGTTTAGCCATTCTGCTGCAAGAGAGGGATCACCGATGGTTGCCGAGAGGGCAATGCGGCGAGGATGATAGCCTATAAGGTGAGCAATTCGGGAAAGCTGACAGATTATCTGATTTCCTCGGTCGGTGCCCGTTAAGGTGTGTATCTCGTCGATGACCACGAATCTGAGGTCACCGAAAAGACGGGGAATATCATTGGAGCGATTGATAAGCATCGCTTCAAGGGACTCGGGAGTTATCTGCAAAATGCCCTCGGGCTTTTCAAGTAGCTTGCGCTTGTGAGATGCCGCCACGTCGCCGTGCCAATGGGTCACCTTAACGCCCGTCATATCCAAGACCTCTTCAAGTCGCTCAAATTGGTCGTTTATAAGGCTCTTCAAGGGAGCGATGTAAAGCACGCCGATGCTGGAGGGCTTATCCTCCTCTAAAAGCGAGAGGATGGGGAAGAATGCCGCCTCGGTCTTGCCGCTGGCTGTTGAGGAGGTGAGAAGAAGATTATTTTCGGTGTCAAATATAGTCCTTGCTGCCGCAACCTGAACGGCGCGCAGAGATTCCCAAGAATGAGAGTAGATATATTCTCTTATGAAGTCGGGAAAGCGCTCAAAAATGCGATCTGCTTCGGTCATAAATCCTCCTTTTGCGGCTCTTTTTAGCAGAGCGTTTAAAATTCTATATCGTTAGCGGTAAATTTTTTAGTGGGCGCACTTGCGGCACTCTCTTCGCTTTCATTGGTTGAAAGCGCGTCGGGGTCAGAGTCCTTGTCAGTTTTGAGTGTTACGTGGCTGCCTACTACGTCATCAAAGCTTGCCTCGGGATTCTGCATCAGAATGTTGAGAACGGTCATATAGTCGCGGAGCATTTCACGGGGAGTTATCATACTGTCAGCACCCGCACGAGAGAGGCAGATATTAAGGAATTTAAGTCTATCCTCGTTTGTAACTCTGCAATCCCATTGGTAGAATTGAGAATAAAGTACGGTCACACGCTGAATGAGAGCGAAAAGCTCATCGTCGGTAAGGCGACGCAGCCTGATAACGGGTCCGATGAGGTTTTTAAATCCTTCAAGTGCGAATTTGCTGTCGCAAAGACGGGAGCGAAGCGCCTCGTAGCTGAAAAGACCGCGGCGTGTGTCCTCAAGGAATTGAGGCGTGCCGCCGAAGATGATGTCAAGTCCGGGAGCGCGACCCTGCAAAGTATCGTTGAACATGGAAAGTATCTTTTCGTAGTTGTTCTCACGGCTGACTCGATGGGGAATCTTGTAGAGGTTTACGCACTCGTCGATGAACACGACAAGTCCGCGGTAGCCCATCTTCTTGGAAAGCACCGCCCAAAGCTTGAGAAAATCGTACCAGTTGTCGTCGTTGATAATGACCGATACCGAGAATCCAAGTCCGTTTTTAGCCTCAGTCTTGGTGGAATATTCGCCTCGAAGCCAGCGCAGGCAGGCGCTCATGCGAATGGTAGCCTCCTCACCGTCGGAAATGCTCGCCTTGTAATATTCTAAAATTACACGGGCAAAATCAAAGCCACCAACCAAAAATTCAAGGTCGGAAAGCTCAGAGTAGATGCGCTTGCCAAGCTCGCGCTCAAATTTTTCATCGTCGGGAGAAATATCCTCCGCCATAAGGTCGCCTCGAATCTTTCCTATCCAACGGGAAATGATCTTGGGGAGAGCGCCGCCGTCGGGAGAGGACTTGGATGCAAGATTCTTCATCAGCTCGCGATATGTTGCGATGGCACTGTTTCCGCTTCCGCTCAGCTTTCTCTCGGGGGAAAGGTCGCAATCTGCGGTGAGAAAATCGCGCTCAAGGGCATATCCTCGGATAAGCTGGATAAGAAAGCTCTTACCACTTCCGTAGCGACCGATGAGAAAGCGCATAGCGCCGCCGCCCTCGTTTATTTCTTCAAGATCGGATAGAAAGGCTTGTATTTCATCCTTTCTGCCGATTGCAATATATGGGGCTCCCGCTCTCGGTACAACTCCCGCAGAAATACTGGAAAGCAGAGAAGAGAGTATGCGGCGAGGCACTTGGGGCATATTATTTTGAGTAATTTCGTTCATTTTGATCTCCATTCTGCCGAAACTCGGCATAATCAGAATTGGTCGATGTAATCGTCAATGATAGTGTAGTATCCGCCGGCATCTTCGAGAATAATATCTCCAAAAACATTTGCGGCGCATTCGTTTATGGTGTCTGCAATCTCGTCAATGGTAAGAGAGTGCGACAAGGCAAATTTGCGCTGTTCAGTTGTTTTTTGCAGCTTGCAAAGAGTGATAAACTCGGCAATTTCTCCGATTTCGTCCTTGATTTGACCGAAAAGAGTGCTTGGCGCGGAGGTCTTATGCGCGGGGGTGGTATTTTCATTGATTTGGGGCTTATCACTCTCTTTGTGAGGTGCTGTAATATCAAATATCGGTTCAATTATAAGCTCGGGAGCATTCAATATAGTATCTTTTTCACTGTCTGCGAATGCCTCGGTCAAGATCTTTGTCGTACTCCATGATTCGCGCTCGATCTCCAGCGCTCGCTCGGGAGAGATCTCAACCTTGGGTGCATCGTAAAAATGATCGTATTCGTGGGGCTCGTCTTCGCTTACAGTGGCATTTTTTCTGCGCCTGTCAATAATAGGTTTGGTAGGGTAGTGTTCGTCAAAATAAGCATCCAATGCCGCCTTGACGAGAGGATTTATGCCCATAATATGGAGCTTGTTCTTCACACCAAGATGCTCTCGTATCCTGTTCTCCGAATACCGCATAGCATCGGTGACAGCGGGCTGAATATTTGAAATCTGATAGTAGGTGATCTCAAGCTTGATGCTTTTGTTCACGATATTGACCATTCGAGAGAAGGGTCTGCGCTCGGCGGTGACACATCCGTAAGCACCGTTTGTAAAGGATGTGATCGTTTCAAAAGCGGCAGGATTTGAGAAAAGCGCAGCAATAGCGCCATTCATAGCATCCTTGAAAAGCTTTTTTGTATCGTCGGAATAAAATTTACTTCGTCTGTAATCATACATCGAAAGTGCTGATATACCCATTTCCAGTGCGCTTGACCTGTTTTCGTCAGAAAGATCAATGAAAAATTCGGGCAAAAACGAGTTTGAAAGCAACTGGCGATTGAGCTTGCTCAAAAGCTCGCGAGGCGCCGCGAGACCGTGAATAAGGCAGAAATCACATAAAATATCCCTTATCATCAAGCGATAGATTGGATTCAGCTCTTTGTCGGTGTAGTTTGTCAAAAGTGCGCAGAGCATTGAGAGTGCCGCCACCTTGTCCTCACCCTCGCCCGTTGCCGCAAGCTCGTAGGCGTAGAGGATTATATATGATTCGTCAGCCTTAAGAAAAATGCCGTTGCGCGTGTTTTCTCGCCACCAAAGGTAGTAGGAAAGCTGCGCGCGGCTCATCTGCGAATATCTGGGTGAGTAGGAATAATAAGCCGTGTAAGGAGTTTCGGAAGCCTTTTTGTTCAAAATAACGCGTCTTTCTCTAATGAAAAGGTTTGTGTCTACAAATACCTTTTCATCGGGTCGCTCGGAGCAGACCTTGACACTTTTTATCAATGGATTTTCGGGGACATATTCAAATAAAATGTATTTTTTTGCAAAAGCGGGATCGCGGTGAGGGGGGATAAAGCGCGTGATAGTGCCTTCTCCAACCTTTTCGCTTGCTTTTGAGAATGGAGAGACCCCAAAAGCACTTTCGCGGGTAACAGTTGCTTGATTTTTGCCGCTCTCTACCGATCTCACTTCTACCGCCTCAAGAGAGCTTTTTGAAAAAGGCTTTATGGGCGCAGGAGAGGGGCGTTTTTTTATATATTGATCCAAATTCCAAAAATCAAGGTCTTGGGTGTCTTTTTTTTCATTTTCAGACATATTTTCCTCTCCTTTCAAGAGTATTTCTGTAATATATCATTATACCACAAAAAATATATCTTGTCAAATATGAAAGACGTGTTTTTATAAATTTTTTGCATGTAGTGCTAAAAAAATCAAAATTTGAAACATATAAATTGGGGCTTGCTTAAAAGCAAGCCCCAAAGGGAATTAGAATATTGTTTTTAGGTAATTCGGATCAACTTTAAAACAGGGGTATACTTTCAATCCGCAGACTCTTTGTGTGACAGAACCCTTATAGCCTCGTAAATGCTTTGTATGGGTATTAACTGAATGTCGGTATCAAAGCTGCGTTTTTCAATGTTTTTAGCGGGGATGACTGCTTTGGTAAACCCGAGTCGAGCCGCTTCCTTGACTCTTTGCTCAAGATTGGACACTGCGCGACATTCGCCCGAAAGACCAAGCTCTCCAATGGCGATGAGGTCATCGGGTACGGCTCTGTCGGTGAGGGAAGAGATAAGCGCGAGAGCAATTGCGGCATCACTTGCGGGCTCGTTTAAGTAAAGACCGCCGATAACGTTCATATAAACGTCGTTCTGATAAAATTTCAAGCCCAGACGCTTTTCGAGCACTGCAATGATCAGGCAAAGACGATTGTAATCTATGCCGTTTGCGGTTCTTCTGGGAGCAGGGAATGCGGTGGGGGAAACCAATGCTTGAATCTCCGCAATTATAGGTCTTGTGCCCTCAATGGTGCATACGGCGCAGTTGCCGGGGGTGTTTTTGGGTCTACCCGAAAGCAGCATTTCCGAGGGGTTGGGAATCTCGATAAGACCCTTGTCGCTCATTTCAAAAACGCCTATTTCATTAGTTGAGCCAAAGCGGTTTTTGTTGGCGCGAATGATCCTGTAGGATTGAAGCTTCTCTCCCTCAAAGCAGAGAACTGCATCAACCATGTGCTCAAGCACCTTAGGGCCTGCAATTCCGCCCTCTTTGTTAACGTGACCGACGAGGAGCATTGAGATGCCCTCGGTCTTGGCGCGATTAATAAGAGTGAGCGCAGATTCACGCACCTGTGTAACACTGCCGGGAGCTGATTTAATAGCATCATCATAAATAGTCTGGATAGAATCGACTATCATAATATCGGGCTTTATCTTGTCGGCTTCTTTGAGAATACTGTCGAGATTTGTCTCGGTGAGCACGAAAAGATTCTTTCCCGAAACGCCCAATCTTTTAGCGCGGAGCTTGAGCTGACCGCCCGATTCCTCGCCCGATATGTAAAGCACCTTGCGGCTATCTCCAAGACACTCGGAGATCTGCATCAGCAGGGTGGATTTTCCTATTCCGGGCTCACCCGAAATTAGTACGACAGAGCCGTGAACTAAGCCCCCGCCAAGCACGCGGTCAAGCTCGGAAAGTCCGGTGCTGGATCGGATGTATTCGGGGATTTCAAGCTCGTTATATGATATAGCGCGGTTTTCGGTATTACTTGCAAGCATACTCTTTCTCTTGGGGACAGCGGTTTCTTCGGGAGCAGTGCTTATAACGTCCTCTACGAAGGTATTCCATTTCGAACAAGAGGGGCATTTACCCATCCATTTAGGTGAGTGATAACTGCAGTTTGAGCAGATAAATATGGTTTTTAAGCCTTTCATTATATTTATATATCCTTTATATAATTTCCAATATTATGATAACATAATTTTAATTTAAAAGTGATAATAAATTGTAAACAGTTGAAAAAACGCCTAAAAAATCGAAATTCAAACATTCAGCCAACTGAATGAAGAAAAAGATTGACATAATTGCAGAAAAATTGTATAATAAATCTAATAGTCGGATATTTTACAAATTTTGATATAATTTCTGCGGAATGGAGGTGTTTTCGTGCTTTTAATAGATAAGATCCCGAGTTATATATATAGATCTCTTGAAGATGAGGGAGTAGATTGCTCGAAGCTTATGCTGGCGGCATACTGCGACATGAACCGAGATCACGTATTTTGCGACACCTATATCCTTGCTACCGCAGAGAAAATTTACGTTGCGAGCGGAAGCGAGGCGCTTGAATCAGGAGACGGAAAAAAGAAAGTTGAAAAAATATGGCGAGAGACCTCATTCTGTGAGTACGACATATCCGAGATAGACAAGCTTAAATTCGAGGAGTTTTTGTCGGGAGCAAGACTTACCGCCAAGAAAAAGGACGGAGAGTATGTTTTTCTCACTGCCCTGACAAATACCTGCCGACATTCGGTATTGCTTTTTGTCAAGTACTTTGAAAGAATGAAAAAGGGGGAAATAAGCTCTCCCGATTTTGAGATCGATAAGGAAGACGACCCGCGCGAGCGTTGTTGCCCCAAGTGCGGCATGCGCTATCCCGATAAGAACCGCAAGATCTGCCCCCGTTGTATGGAAAAGGGCAAGCTTTACCGCAGATTTGGAATATTCCTTGTTAAGTATAAAAAATACATATTATTTATGCTTTTGTCCCTCGTTCTGCTTACTGCTACAGGCATTTTAGTGCCTTACTTGTCAAATGAATTTTTCTATGACGAGGTGCTTACCGAGGGTGGAAAATTCTATAAGGACATTTTGTTTGCAATCGCGATTATAGTCGGAACAAGACTGTTATCTCAAGCATTTTCCACCATTAACGGAGTGCTTTCTGCAAGAATTGCGGCAAGAATTGTATTTGATCTTAAAATGACGGTGTTTACTGCCATTGAAAAGCTGTCCTTAACATTTTTTGGCGGCAGACAGACCGGCGGACTTATGACCCAGGTCAATAATGACTCCAACACAATATACAATTTTTTCTGCGACGGAGTACCGTATTTCCTTATAAATGTGGTTCAAGTTGCCGTAGTTTGCGTATTGCTTTTCATTGAAAACCCGCTTTTGGCGGCTTTGTCGCTCATAACCGTTCCGATATTCTTCCTTTTGATATTGAGAAGCTATCGAATGGGAATGAAGCTCCACGCCAAGAATTATTCCGGCTCGCGCTCGCTTAACGGTCAGCTTTCCGACGTGCTTGGAGGAATGCGAGTAGTAAAAGCCTTTTCTCAAGAAGAGGCGGAGATAGAAAGATTTAGTAAAACCAGCAAAAAAGCGGCTAAAAATCAGAAAAAGCTCTCTCTTTTTAATAATTACGTATATCCTTCGCTGGGACTTATCCTTTATCTTGGTAACATCATAGCTCTCGGTGTTGGCGGATGGATGGTTATTAACGGATACAACGATTTCACCTACGGCAAGCTTATAAAGTTCGTGGCGTACGTAAATATGATATACAGTCCAATGTATTTCTTTGCTGAGATGGTGGACTGGTCTGCTTCCAGTACCAATGCGCTCCAAAGACTATTTGAAATATACGATACCGAGCCCGATATTACCGAAAAGGAAAACGCTATTACCCTTGACACGGTAGAGGGTAGAGTAGAGTTTAAAAACGTTGATTTCTCTTACAATAAAAATAGGAAGATCATCGATAACGTAAGCTTTGACGTGCCTGCGGGCAAGACCTTGGGAATCGTGGGCCACACCGGTGCGGGAAAGAGCACTATTGTAAATCTTCTTATGCGACTTTACGATCCGCAAGAAGGGGAAATACTTGTTGACGGTATTGATGTAAAGGATCTTTCCTTTAAGACACTCTACGACAATATCGCCATCGTTTCCCAGGAGACCTACTTCTTTATCGGTACTATCCTTGATAATATCAAATATGCCAACCCTGAAGCCAGCTATGAGGAGGTCATAAGGGCGGCAAAACTCTCGGGTGCCCACGATTTTATTATCAAAATGCCCGACGGCTATAATACTATGATAGGCTTTGGCTACAAAGGACTTTCGGGAGGAGAGAAGCAGAGACTTTCCATAGCTCGCGCCATTCTCCGAAATCCCAAGATACTTATTCTCGATGAGGCGACTGCGGCGATGGATACCGAGACCGAGAAGAGAATACAAAATGCCATAACCGCACTTACTCAAAACAAAACTACCATAATGATAGCCCACAGACTTTCCACCCTTCGTGATGCCGACGAGCTTATAGTTATTGAGCACGGCAAGGTGGCGGAGAGGGGAACTCACAAGGAGCTGCTTGAAATTGAAGGCGGAGTATATAATAAGCTCTACACCTTGCAGCTTGAAGCGCTCAAAAATGCGGGAATCACCGAGTGACTTATAAACGAGGTAAAAATGGAACAGATAGAAAACAAAAATGAAATAATGCTTGAGGATGCCGCCAAGATATTAAGACTTGACGGTTCAAATGCAAGCTTTAAGATGAAAAATGGATTTCTTATGGTCACCGTTAAATCAGGTGACGAAGAAGTGTCGCACGACAGAGTTTTTCTTCACAGAGCATTTCCTCACGAGCTGCTTTGGGAATACATAGCGGTGCTTGGTGAAGAAAACCGAGAGATAGGTCTTATATACAATATTGATGATTTCGGAGAAGAGGATAAGGCGTTGCTTGTCACCGAGATCGAAAGAAAGTATTTTTCTCCCGAGATAAGTGTGATACATTCTCAGAAGGAAAGATACGGATTTTCCTATTGGAAGGTCACTGACAAGAGCGGTAAAAAGTTTGAATTTACCATGCAGGATACCTTCCGTAATATAATCCATACGGGTGAGGATAGCGTTATCCTTATCGACGTAGACGGAAACCGATATTCTATCGCTCAAGTGTCCGAGCTTGATAGAAAAAGCTACAGAAAAATAGAACTTTACCTATAAAATTTTGCACAAAATAAAATCTTGAAGAAAGGCGGTGAAAACGTGTTGAGACTTCGACGAAGGAAGCGCAAAAATGGCGTGTCTCCCGTAGAAAAGCTAAAGAAAATATTCCCTGACGTACAAAGGGAAGACGTAGTTTCTTTGTTTACTTTCGATCTCCATCCCGAAAAGGCGGGAGTGAGAGTTGACGGAATGGTATTCGTTGATAGAGAATACATCAACGTAATAATCGATGGAGCGGTCTCTAGCAAGATAGCTCTTGATGACGTAGTGTCCTTCAAGACCGATAACGGCGTTGGCACCGTGTTTGCTTCATATACCTTGAAGAGCGGTGAAACTCATCTTTTGTGCATCGGCACCATGTCGTGCGCCAAGAGAATGATCGGAAGTATAAAGATGCTCAACCGTATCGCCGAGCGAGGAATAGAATACTATGACAAGATGAAAGCCAAAGTGGGCTTGGCTGGCTTTGAGCATAGGAGCAGATGCCCCAAGTGCGGAAGACCCTTGCCAAGAGGTTCACAAAAGTGTCCGCGTTGTGTCAGCAAGCTGACCACCATAAAGCGCCTGTGGGGAATAATCAAGCCCTATAAGTGGTTTATATTCATTTCGATTATATTGTTCGTTACTATCAGCTGCTTGAACCTCTTTGTTCCGGAAATAAATAAGGTACTGGTTGATGATTATATCATTGCGGGAAATACCGATGCACTTAAATATGTCGGTGTGGTTCTTTTGTTGCTTTTGTCACAAGTGGTTCTTCGTGCAATGGGCGTTTTTAGAAGTCACGCCTTGATAAATGCAAGTAACAGTATGATAGTCGATCTTCGCGATATGCTTTTTGAGAAGATACAAAGACTGTCGATCGCAAAAATATCCCAGCGCACCGCAGGTGAGCTTATGAGAAGAGTTTCTCACGATGTAGGCGAGATACAGCGATTTTTGGTTCATTCATTTCCGTCTATCGTAGAGCAGGCTCTATTGCTTATAGCAGTTGCTGTTATGTTCATAGCTAATGATCTTGGCGTACTGCTTTTGCTCATTCTCATACCCGCACCGCTGGTGGTGTTTCTATTTAGATTCCTTTGGAAAAAGATACATAAGCTCTTCCGCCGTTGTTGGCAGGCAGCGGCGAAATCCAACTCGGTATTGCACGACATTTTCTCCGGAATACGTGTGGTTAAATCCTTTGGAATGGAGCGCAAGGAAACTCTGCGCTACGAAAAGGTGGCGGCGGAGGAGAGAGAATTGCAGATGAAATCGGATACTCTTTGGTATAGCGTTATGCCTATAATGCAGTTCCTTATGTGCTTTGGTGAGTTCATTATCCTTATGTACGTTGGTAACGCCATACTTAACGCCGATATGAGTATCGGTGATATGTCCAAATATTCGCTTTACGCAAGTATGATCTACGGGCCTCTAAGAATGTTCTCGCACCTGCCCCGCCAGATAGTAAACTTCCTTACGTCAACTAATAAGGTGTTCGAGATAATCGACGAGAGCGAGGAGATAAGCGACAAGGACAATGCCGTGACCGTTACGATTAAGGGCGACATTGATATTAACAACACTTCCTTCGGCTACGATAAGTGCGCCGATGTACTTACCAATATTGATCTGCACATTAAGTCGGGTGAATTTATCGGTCTTGTGGGAAAATCGGGCGTTGGTAAATCTACTCTCATAAATCTTATTATGAGAATGTACGACGTTGAGGACGGAAGCATCTGTGTTGACGGAGTTGATATAAGAGATATTTCCCAAGATGCTTTGAGATCTCAAATGGGCGTGGTGCTTCAGGAAACCTTCCTTTTCTCGGGAACGATCTACCAAAATATCGCTTACGCCAAACCCGAGGCTTCACGAGAAGAGATAATTGCCGTGGCAAAGCTTGCGGGATGTCACGATTTTATCATCAAGCTTCCCGACGGATACGATACCAAGGTGGGCGAGAAGGGTCATAGCCTTTCGGGTGGAGAGCGACAGAGAGTTGCAATCGCACGCGCACTGCTTCATAACCCCAAGATATTGATCCTTGATGAGGCTACGGCATCTCTTGATACCGAAACCGAAAAGCAGATCCAGGACGCGCTTCAGAACCTCTCCAAAAACAGAACCACAATAGCCATCGCCCACCGTCTTTCCACCCTTCGAAACGCAACGCGCCTTGTGGTGCTTGATAAAGGTAAGATTGCCGAGGTAGGCACTCACGATGAGCTTGTAGAAAAGAAGGGAATCTACTACGGCCTTGTAATGGCTCAAAGAGAGATGTCCAAGATGGAAAGCTGATGCTTGTCCGCAAATAAAAAATACAAACTGTAATAAATTTAAAATTCCTCCCATATAATTTAGCGAAACAACGCTCAATTTGTGGGAGGATATTTTTATGGCAGAGCATTCAATTTATAGGGATATTGCCGAGAGAACGGGTGGAGACATTTATATCGGTGTCGTAGGTCCTGTGAGAACGGGCAAATCTACCTTTATCAAAAGATTTATGGAGGCACTTGTGCTTCCCAATATAGCCGAGGGCTATTCAAGAGAGCGGGCGAGAGACGAAATGCCTCAAAGCGCGGCTGGCAAAACGGTTATGACCACTGAGCCTAAGTTTATTCCTGACGAAGCGGTGCAGATAAGTGTGGACGGTTGCTCAAACCTTAAAGTCAAGATGGTAGACTGTGTAGGCTACATAGTTCCCGAGGCCCTGGGTACTATCGAGGACGGTCAGCCAAGAATGGTTCGCACACCTTGGAGAGAAGAGCCTATGCCCTTCGTCGAGGCGGCGGAGATGGGAACTCACAAGGTGATCAGTGAGCATTCTACTATTGGTATGCTCATCACCACTGACGGCACTATTGGGGATATTTCACGTCCCAGCTATGTTGAAGCCGAGGAGAGAATAGTGGGCGAGCTTAAAGCCCTTGGAAAGCCCTTTGCTATGATACTTAATTCCGCACACCCAGAAAGTGAGGCGGCAGTAGCATTAGCCTATGAGCTTGAGGCGAAATATGACGTGCCCGTTGCACTGGTTTCTTGTATTGATCTTGATGCCGAGGATATACGACATATACTTGAACTTGTGCTTCATGAATTTCCCGTTACCGAAATAAGAGTGTCTCTGCCCGAATGGACTACGGCACTTGATGGCAGACACAAAATAAAGGATTCTATTTTGAGTGATGTTCGTGAGTGCGCTGACAAGGTGAAGAAGGCAGGAGATATTAAGGATGCATTTGCACCTTTGGTGAACAATGAGTATATAAAGAGCGCAACCGTTGACGAAATAGACTTGGGTACGGGAAAAGCGCACATATCGGTAACGATGAATGATGGCTTGTATTACGATGTTATCAGTGAGCTGACTGGCTTTGAGATAAGCGGTGAGGAGGAACTTATCTCGCTTCTCAAGTCGCTATCCGAAATGAAGGCGAGATACGATAAGATTGAGGAGGCACTTGACGAAGCAGAGGAGAATGGATACGGAATAGTTATGCCTGATGTCAGCGAGCTTCGTCTTGCCGATCCCGAAATAGTCAAGCAACCCGGTGGCTATGGCGTACGACTTCGTGCATCGGCTCAATCAATCCATATGATAAGAGCCAATATCGAAACCGAGATCAATCCTATCGTTGGTACGGAACAGCAATCCGAGGATCTTGTGAAATATATGCTCAACGAATTTGAAGAAGATCCTCAAAAGATCTGGGCGTCCAATATGTTCGGAAAGAGCCTCTACGAGCTTATGAACGAGGGACTCCACTCCAAGCTTGAGCATATGCCCGAGGCTTCTCGCGTTAAGCTTTCCGAAACTCTTGAGCGTATCATCAACGAGGGAAGCGGCGGACTTATTTGTATCATTCTTTGATGTCGTATAAAAAATCCGAGGCTAAAAGCCTCGGATTTTTTATGTTTTTTAATGTCTTGATTTGCGTTTTTTAGTATTTTTAAAGGTTTCAATGAATATGTAGAAACTGTCAAATAATACTTTTTTCATTTTAAGCCTCTTTCAAATTAATATGCTGCGGTATATCTCTGCTCGTCCTGAACGCTGACTTTTTTTTGAATGTCTGCGCCAAGCTCGCGGAGCTTGCCTACGATATTGTAATATCCACGCTCGATCTTATCGATACCCTCAAGAGTTGAAGTGCCCTTGGTTGCGAGAGCCGCGATTACCATAGCCGCACCTGCTCTGAGGTCGTGGCAGAAAAGGGGAGCGCCGGAGAGCTCTGCGCCGCCGCGGATAACTGCGTGATTACCGTCAACCTTAACGTCTGCGCCCATCTTTGCAAGCTCATCCATAAACTGGAATCTGCTGTTGAAGATGTTTTCAACTACGTCGGAAGCACCCTCTGCGAAGCAGAGCATAGCAGAGAACTGGGGCTGCATATCAGTTGCGAATCCGGGATAAGGCTGAGTGTTTATGCTGATACCCTTGAGCTTGCCATAGCTTTCAACGGTTATGTAGTCATCGCCAACGATAACGGTAGCGCCTGCCTCTTCAAGCTTTGCGGAGATCGCTTCCATGTGCTTGGGGATGATATTTCTAACAGTAACTCTTCCACCGGTCGCACCAACTGCTGCCATGAAAGTTCCAGCCTCGATCATGTCGGGGATGATGGAGTAACGGCAACCGTGAAGCTTTTCAACACCCTTTACCTTGATTACGGAAGTACCCGCGCCTGAAATGTTAGCGCCGCAGGAGTTGAGGAATACTGCGAGGTCAACGATGTGGGGCTCGCGAGCTGCGTTCTCGATAACGGTAGTGCCTTCTGCGTAAACGGAAGCGAGTATAGCGTTAGCGGTTGCGCCAACGGATACCTTATCGAAATAAATGTTGTTACCAACAATCTCGTCAGACTCAACTTCAACTCTGCCGTTCTTGTGGCAACAGTTAGCACCGAGAGCCTCGAAAGCCTTCATGTGAAGGTCGAGAGGACGAGAGCCGATACTGCATCCACCGGGGTGGGGAACACTGGACTTTCTGAAACGACCGAACTCGGCACCGAGGAGGTAAGAGGAGCCTCTGATCTTAGAAGCCATCTCAACGGAGGAGGTGCAGGGAACAAGGTTCTTGCAGTTGATCTCCACCGAGTTCTTGGTGAGTCTGTTTATGTTTGCACCCATGGAAGCGAGAAGGTCGAGAAGGGTCTCGATGTCGCTAACGGGAGGGATGTTGTCGATGATACAGCTCTCCTCGTTGAGAATACAAGCGCAGATGATGGGAAGAGCAGCGTTCTTTGCGCCGCAAATAGAAACGTTACCGTTAAGGGTCTTGCCGCCGTTGATAATGATCTGTTCCATGATTAGCCTCCGTGATTTCCGCCTTTCTGACGGTGTGTTTTTTGTTCTCTCTGCGCATCTCGTTTTCTCGTTTTTTTCGCTGTCGAATCGGTGCTTTTTTCAGTCGAATTTTAGAGATTTTTGTTGATTTGCTTCTTTGAGCGGTATGTTTATATTATATCACAAAAGTGCATAAAAGTAAATAGGTTTTATGCATATTTAATAATTTGTTTACAATTTAAATTTCCAAAAAAATGTAAATAATTCGCGCGTATAAAGACGACATTTTTAAAACGCCTACAAGAGCAAATGTTCTATATATGTTGTAAAATAGCAGAAAATGAGAATAAAAAAAGAACAAAACAATAAAATTTAAATAAAATACGAATAAAAATCGAATTGTATTCAAAAATAATGTCGTTATTACACTAATGTAATTTACCACGACATAAAAATGAATAAGTATTCGATAATCAAATTGCATTTTTTACACAAAAAAAGCATCTTACGGACAGTATATTCCGCAAAATGCTTTTTGGTGAATATTAAGTTTGTGAGAGGAATCAATCTATGATATTTTCACTCTTGAAATATGCTACCGTTAGGTCTACTACCATTCCATAGCTGGCGCGCCCCTCGGTTCCTTGGACCTTGAGAAACACATCGTTTACCGTGCCTGAAACTTGGCTGGTGACGGACTTTTTGTATTTTTTGAAAAATTCCGAGTAAGCTAGCAGCTCGTTATATACTGATAGATCAAGCTTTCGGGAAATCAAATTGTATTCATCACGATCAGCCTTCTGGAGTGCGGCTGCTACATATTCGTACATGTTAAGGTAGGCACTATATTGAATGTAAGGATCGTTGGATCTGATACAAACCAAAAATGCTATCATATTTGCTTCATCCTCACGTGAGACACCGCGCTGATGAGCCAGCTCGTGTGCGGCGGTGTAAGGAATAGTGTAATCAGGAAGATTCATATTTATGTTTGATTCTCCCGTAAAGAAGGTATACACTCCTGCGATATGAGCATAGGACATAGCCTCGCTTATCAACACGGGCTTTAATCTGCTGTTAAAGCTAATAAGAAAATCGTGATTATCGTCAAAGTCATCATAGGCATCGAGCAGTTTTTCGTTCATTTCTTCAAAACTATATGGCATTATAGAAAATCCGTCTTCTCCAAACATTATTTGAGGAGTGAGCTCGTTGATCTTATCTATAAGGTGCTTTGTGGAGTCGGAAAGTTCTGTGACCTCTACGGGTTCTGCCACAAGTCCCAGCTTATCTTCGAGGGGATTTCCCTTATATCCTATTCCGAGACAAAGTACAAATGATGATAGCAGCATAGCGCTTACCGAAAGAATGCAAACTATCGAGACTATGGATGATCTTCGGGTATCGCATCTGAATTTAGTCAGATACCATATTCCGATAAAGCATATAAACGGTATGAGCAGAATTACTGCCTCTGCTAATGAGAATGGGAGTATTCCGCTGAGCTTGGCGAGAATGAATCTTACCGCAGTTCCGGGATAAAGATTGATAAAATCTGCAAAGTCTGCATTAAACAATGCTATTATATAAATTATTCCGCAAATAGCGGCAATACCAAAGGTTACAAAGCAGACTTTTGGAATTTTTTCGTATTTTGCCTTTACAGGAGACCATTGATCGCGCTCATCTTCTTCAAGGATAGCATATTCTTCGGAGGAAATCTCGTAAATTTCTTCTGTTTTTTCTGCTTTTGCTTTGTTTTTTTGTTTGCACATATTAATTCCTTTTGTTTTATTTGTTGAAACAACTTTCGAATACTTTTTCAAGATCGCATCCATAATATCTCGCCGCCTCGATCATATCAGCTGGTGGAACAGAAATAAAATCTTGAGTACCGTCATCATAAGGGATGGGGAGAGATAGGAGCGCGGCATGAAGAGCATGCCTGTTGATAATATCTGATTCCTTGCCATAAACGTCGTCACCTAAAATGGGATGACCCATATGTGCAAAATGAACGCGTAGCTGATGAGTTCTTCCGGTTATGGGAATAGCCTCGACCACACTTATATCTCCATTTGTGTAAAGCAATCTCCATTTTGTTACGGCGGAAAACGCGCCTTCCTCGTCCGATTTGCTTACACATCTTACGATTATGCTTTGCTCCTGACGCTTCATGTAGGTTTCAATGGTATGAAAATCTCCGTCACTTTCAACGCGTCCACAGAGAATGGCAAGATACTTTTTGCTTATAAGCTCCTTTTGTCTTGCGTAATACATAAATGATGCCGCGATAGAGTGCTTTGCTACGAGGGAGATACCGCTGGTATTTCGGTCAAGTCTTCCAATGGGACGAAATACAAAGGGGATTCCTTTCTCTTTGTATTTGTATGCCACCGCGTTGGCAAGTGTATCGTCAAAATGTCCGTGGGAGGGATGTGTAGGCATATGAGGAGGCTTATCAATGAGCAGAATATCATCATTTTCAAAGATAACGTTCAAAGGTATATTGACGAGAAGTATAGCTTCGTTGCCATCCTCGGGTAGATCTATCTCGTTGACAGACAAAGAGTCGCCTTCCTTTAATATGTATCTGACGGTTACGTGTACTCCGTTTGCGCATATTCCCATAGGGTCTCGTTTGAGATCGGCAAGTGCCGATGATGATATTTTCAACTTTGAACGTAAAAAGGACAAAACCGTTTTGCCGGCATGATCCTTGGTAATTGTGAAAGTCATAATCCACCTTGAATTTAGAGTATAAATTATTATACCATCTTTTGTTTATGAATATAAGAAGATTTTGTGAAATCAATAAAAATATTTGTAATATGGCGGAACAATCTAAAATATAATTGAACAAAGAATTATTATGGAGGTTGATTTATGAGAAGCATAAAGCTGATATGCGCTATGTTGTTATCTGTGGGGATGATTTTGGGAATTGCCACGGTATCTGTATCCGCTTCGGAGGGCTCGGTATTACATAGCCTGACAAATCCGAACAATGCAGAAAAGGTTGAAGACAATAGGATTTCCTATGGATTGGACGTTATTGCGAGTCAAAAGGGAATGATAATCACGGGAATCACAGGAAATGCACTTAATTTTTCCGCAGAACGTTTTGCTTGCGCCCTTAATTTGTCACGAGTGGATTCCATAACTGTAACCGAGCTTCCAAGCACTGCTTGTGGCGGACTTTATATCGGAAGTGAGGGAGTTTCGGTAGGGCAGAAGATAAAGGCATCGGATATTGCTCTCATGACCTACGAGGAAGCGGGTAATGGGCTTGGCAAGAGCTCATCCTTTAATTTTAAGGTCAACGATAGCACTTATGAGATATGCTGTAGTATCAATATGATTGAAGATATCAACTATTCGCCCACACTGTCTCTTACTCCTGCGGCAAGTCTTATTTGCGAAACGTATCGTGACGTGACTGCCTGTGGTGTGCTGTCAGCATACGATCCCGAAGGAGATGAAATGGTTTTCGAGATAGTGAAATATCCCGAAAATGGCAGAGCTTTTCTTGAAAATGAAAGTATGGGTACTTATACCTATGTGCCCGGCGAAGCCTATACCGGTACAGACAGCTTTACCTACGTTGTATATGATAAATACGGAAATTACAGTGAGGCAAAAGAGGTTAATATAACAATTTCTGCCCCTGCGATATCTACTGTATACAGTGATCTTTTGGGAGATGGTCTTTATGCCCATGCTATCGCTATGACTGAGAATGGTCTTATGAATGGTATCCAAGTGGGTGATTATTTCTATTTCGAAGCAGATAGAGAGGTAACTCGTGCAGAGTTTCTCGTTACAGCTATGAATGCGGTTGGAATAAAGAATGTGCCCGAGGTAAGTACCACCGTGTTTGCTGACGATAGGGAAATAAGTAAAGAAATGAAGGGATATATCGCATTAGCTTATTCAAAAGGATATATTAGCGGAAAAAATGTGGACGGAGCGCTTTATTTTGATCCAAATGAAACTATAAAATTATCCGAGGCAGCGGTTATCGTCAGCAATATGATCGGATATGCAAAGCCGAAGGTGTCCCCTGTGTTTGCTGATGCCAATGAGATACCCGCTTGGTCGGAAACTGCTATAGAATCCTTGCACACATTGGGCATTCTTGAGCTTCCCGATATGAAGGCTTGTGTAAATTCGGCTATTACCAGAGGTGACATGGCGAAACTTTTGAATAGAACTATGCTTGTTATTAACTGATTATATCATAAAAAGCGGTGTTTTTGAAACGAACTGTTTGATGTTCATTTCATTTTTGCACCGCTTTTTTGTTTTATTTTATAAAATTATCCTATAAAGGGATTTTTAACTGCCGCGTCCTTCATATCCTGGATGACCTGCTTGGGCTTCTTTGCCTTGAAGATAGCAGAGCCTGCAACGATCACGTTAGCACCCGCGCTTGTGAGGAGTCCAACATTATCTGCATTGATACCGCCGTCAACCTCAATGTCAAGTTTTATGCCTCTCTCGGAAACGTATTTGCGGAGTACCGAAACCTTTTCAAGGGTCTCGGGAATAAGAGACTGACCGCCAAATCCGGGTTCAACCGTCATAATAAGAGCCATATCAATGTGACCGATAAAGGGAAAGAGATGTTCAACCGGTGTCTTGGGGGAGATAGCCAAAGCCGCCTTCATCTCGTAAGAATGGATGAGGTGAATAACCGACATGGGGTTCTCACAAGCCTCGTAATGCACGGTGATAATGTCAGCTCCCGCTTTTACGAATCTATCTATGTATCTTTCGGGACGCTTTATCATAAGATGCACGTCGAATATCATATCTGTGGTCTTTCTAATTCCTGCAATAAGTTCGGGACCAAAGCTTATGTTGGGAACGAATGCGCCGTCCATTATATCAAGATGGAGATACTGTGCGCCGCCGTCATCAACTCTTTTGATGTCTGCTTCAAGGTTTGCATAGTTAGCGGCAAGCAGAGAAGGAGCAATGTATATCATAGCTAAATTACCTTTCGTTTGATTGATGTTTTTTAATTGACTTTAAAAAATGTAGAATTTAGTTGCCAAATGGCATATTATGTCGTAAGGCAACGCCTATGGAAAGGCCTTTTTCTTTGTTGAATATAAAAGGATGTGGGAGTACTTTCAGACCTTGCCGTGGCGATAATATAGGGATCGTTGTTTATCGGCGATCCCACCTATTGGGATTATTTTTTTGCCAAAAGACAAACGGCGTGAGCCGATATACCCAGTCCCTCGCCTGTAAATCCCAGTTTTTCCTCGGTTGTTGCCTTTACACTGATATTGGATACGTCAGTATCAAGCACACGCGCCAGATTTTCACGCATTTTTTCAATGTGAGGAGCCATTTTGGGGGCTTGAGCGATTATGGTAGCGTCAATGTTGCCTATCTCATAGCCTTTTTTCTTCATGATCTCGCAGATGCGGGAGCAGAGAATAAGGGAATCTGCATCAAGAAATGCAGGGTCATTATCAGGGAAAAGGTGCCCGATGTCACCAAGGCAAAGAGCGCCTATGATAGCGTCCATAATGGCGTGGGTAAGCACGTCTGCATCGGAATGACCGAGAAGCCCCTTGGAATAGGGAATATCTACTCCTCCGATAATGCATTTTCTGCCGGGAACAAGTCTGTGAACGTCGTAACCGTGACCAATTCTCATTTTCCATTCACCTCGCTGTTGTTTTCCTGTTTTTTAGCAGATGAATCTTTCCTTGCACGAAGAATAGCTTCAGCAAAGTATATATCCATCGGTTCGGTGACCTTGATATTTTCCTTGGAGCCCTCAACAAGTCTTACGGGGATTCCTATATGCTCAAGCAGGGAAGCGTCGTCAGTACCCTCAAATCCCTCGTCTCTTGCAACGTATGTTGCCGCACGGAAGGCGTTTACCTTAAATACTTGAGGAGTCTGAGCCTGCCAGGTCATACTTCTGTCTGGTGTGCTTTCGATAAAGAGGCTTTTTGTGCCTATCTTTACCGTATCCACTGCCTTTATAGCCAATATTGCTCCGCCGTGGAGATATGCTCCGTGACATACGTTGTGAATAAGCTCATCGGTAATAAGACATCTTGCGGCGTCGTGAATAGCGATAAATTTAGACTTTTCGCTAACCGCATCTACACCTTTTCGGGCAGATTCCTGACGGGTAGCCCCGCCTTCTATCACCTTGAACGGCTTTGTGATATTATATTGTTTCGCAAAATCGTCATAATTTTGAATTTCGTCAGCCTTTGCCACAACGATTATCTCATCGATGTTAGAGGAACGGTTAAACTGTATCAGTGTTCTTGCTACAACGGGGAGTCCGTCGAGTTCAATAAACTGCTTGGTCAAGCCCGCTCCCATTCGAGAGGATGATCCTGCGGCGAGAATTATGGCTGAAGTGAAATATTTCTTTTCGGTTTTTCCCGCAATCGCGCGAAGCGCCTCGGCGATCTTGTGGGGTATATCCTGTCTTTCCGACATCTTAAACCGCCTTTCTTAAAATCAGTTGTCCTTTTCAATATCTGCGAGGAGGTCTACTCTTGCCTGATGTCTGCCACCCTCAAATTCGGTGTCAACGAAGAGATCGACCATATCGCAAGCAAGACCTGCACCTACAACGCGTCCGCCGAAGCAGAGCACGTTTGCATCATTGTGCATTCTGGTCATTCTTGCAGAGAAGGTATCGGAGCAGCAAGCCGCACGGATACCGTTGTGCTTGTTAGCTGCAATAGAAATACCTATACCGGTTCCGCAAACGAGAATTCCGCGCTCAAATTCGCCGCTTTGAATTCTTTTGCAAACCGCACGGGCATAGTCAGGATAGTTGCAAGAATCGGTGGAATACGTTCCAACGTCGGTAACCTCAATGCCTCTTTTTTCAAGATGAGCAATAACCTCATTCTTAAGCTCAAATCCACCGTGATCGCATCCAATAATTATTTTTTTCATTTTTTATCCTCACAATTTAAATTATTACAGTTTGATTTTTACTGTATTCCCAAACGCTCGTTTCTTTCTCGCTCTGCTTGAGAGGGACGGAGATAGATGGGAACAAGCTCCGCGTCGGTAAGGATTTCACCTGCCGATATTTTTTTTGCCGCGCAACGCGCAACGCTATATGCGCTCTGCACTCGCTGTCTTTCGGGAACGTAGGAGATCGAGGTCTTTTTGAATCCTCTCGCGGTTATATCATATCCATCTCCAACCAAGTATATGGCGGAAGTATTTGTTGAAAGCTCCTCGTCAAGCTCGTCGATCGACAGAGCTCTGTCGGGGCAGAGTCTTACTATCTCGCCGTTTTTGCACTCGAAAAGAGCGTTATAAACCTGATTTCTTCGGGCATTCATAACGGGACAGATGATACCGTCACATCCTACCAGATTATATGCAAGAGCCTCCAAGGTGGAGACCGATACGCAAGGCTTGTTTTTGCCGTAGGCCATGCCCTTTATTGTAGATACTCCAATTCTCACTCCCGTAAAGGAGCCGGGGCCTGTGCTGCAAGCGAAGCAATCAATCTCGCTGACAGACGTTTCGGTTATCTTTAAAAGCTGTTCGATAACAGGGAGCAGTGTTTGGGAATGAGTATTTCCCGTGTTTACCGTTGTTTCGGCAATCAGCTTGCTATCCTCGCAAAGTGCGGCGGTGCAGACCTCAGCCGAGGTGTCAAGTGATAATATTTTCATTTTAAGATCAAGCTCCAATTAGTTCGACTTTTATATTTCGTTTATCGGAAAGGTCGATCTTTCCAATTTCCACCCTGATATAACTATCGGGCAGGGCATAGGGGATCATTTCGCACCACTCGGCTATGCAGATGGCATCGGGGCGGAGATAATCGTAAAATCCGATAGAATAAAGATCATCCTCGTCAACTATGCGGTACATATCGAAATGATATACTCTCTTAATGCCTCCCGTAGGATTTGGGCATTTGTATTCATTGACCAATGCGAATGTAGGAGATTTTACCGCGGATGCAGGGCAAAGTTCGGAGCAAAATCCTCTTGTAAAGGAGGTCTTGCCAACGCCGAGGTCTCCATACATTGCAACGAAACGGGGAAGGTTAGGATCGCTTACCAGCATGGCTGCAAGCTCTTTGCCGACTTTCTCGGTCATTGATGTGTTTTCTGTAAGTGTTTCGGTTGGAATTTTCATAATCAAATCAAGCACGTGAAAATTTTAACATCGTTTCGATAGCGGCGATGAATCTTTCGTCGTTTCTTATAGGAGACCAGATGCGGTTTGCAAATCTTCCGCGAAGAAGCTTATCGCAAAGGGTCACGCCCTCAAAGTCCTCGTGCTTTTCGATCTTGTAGTCAACTGTGTTGAGCAGAACAGACTCATATCTTGAAAGCTCGGGAAGAGAATCGAATGCGACTGCATGCTCCGCCATTTTTTCAACACAATCAAGCGCCGCATTACGGTTGCCCTTTAAAAGATATAGCATTGCGAGCTGACGGAAGGAGTTTGCAAGTCGGTCGTTGTAGTAGAGGTAATTGCCGTCAAAAACAACCTGGAAGAGTGCGATACTTCTCTCGATAATTTCGATCTTTTGATCAACTGTATAATGATCCTCGGAAATATCGGGAACACAGGCAATGTTATACATGTGCCACCACATGTTGTCGGCAAATTGCATAATATTAGTCTGTGCTTGCTTGAAAGCGATCTCACCGGTAAGAACGGTAGCCTTAACTATCTCCTTACTGTAATCCATAGAGTGGAGCTTTTCAGCGATGTCGAGAGCCATCTGGTCATTATCCAGCTGGTGAGAGTAGATGTCACAAAGAGTTTTCTTTGTATCGTCGCGAAGCTCGTCATCTGTGCAATAGTCGAGAATATGATTGCAGAGAGATACTGCCTCCATAAGATCGTTCTTTTTGGGATTGCCTTCGGCAGAGATAGCCGAAAGTGTTTTTGCAAGCTCAAGTTGGATTTCAAATGAGGAGGGGATCTCCGCATAAGCCTCACGGAGAAGAGCCAGACACTCGCCGAGACTCTCGTTCTCGGTTAAAATCTCTGCCTTCTTGAGATATTCCTTAACCTTGGATTCTTTTTGAATGCTATCGTAGCAGAGAAGCTCGTCCATACCAACACCGAAAAAGTCGGCTATCTGGGGAAGAGTTTCGATATCGGGATAGCAGATTTCTGACTCCCAGCGTGAAACCGCCTGAGGGGTAACGCCGAGGTATGCCGCCAGCTTATCCTGGGTAATATCGTTGTTTTTCCTCAGTAAACGAATCTTTTTTCCTATCTTGATTTCAGTCATTTCTAAAAGCCTTTCTTTAGATAGATTATTTAACACATTAATTATATAACATATTACAGTGAATGTCAATAATCAATTTACAGAAAACAACCGATTGTTTAAAAAATTTTTAGAAAAATTCAAAATAGTATTTACTTTCGCGTGATAAAATGGTAGAATAATAAAAGGTGATATATTTTGTGTGTCACCGCATCGCGAACCCTTAGCTCACCAAATAAAAATTATAAAGAGGTAAAGCATGAAAAGAGCTCACGACGAAAACATCGAATTCCTTTACAGAAGTCTGGTATCCATTGATAATGTGGATGACTGTCAAAACTTTATGGAGGATATCTGTACCATGTCCGAAATTCTCGAGATGTCGAGAAGACTTAAGGCGGCAAAAATGCTCAGTGAGGGAGTGGTTTATGCCGAGATCGCCGCGCAGACCGGACTCAGTACCGCAACCATAAGCCGAGTTAACCATTGTCTTAAATACGGAAGTGAAGGATATCTTAAAGTTCTTGACCAAATGAAGCTTGAGGATAAAAAGCTTAATAAATAAAAAGAGGACAAGCTATGCCCGGATACGATTCAATAGCATCAATATACGATAACATAAACGCTGAGATAGATTATTCTGCATGGGCGGATTTTGTGGAGTCTTGTTTTGCAAGGTATCTTCCTCAAAAGCCCGAATTGGTTCTCGATCTTGCCTGTGGTACCGGTAGCATGACCTTTGAGCTGGCGGCACGCGGATACGATATGATCGGCGCCGATATGAGCGAGGATATGCTTATGGAGGCATATGATAAGGCTTATGACAAGGGAATAGAGGGTGTACTGTTTTTGAAGCAGGACATGAGAGAGTTTGAACTTTACGGCACGGTTGGAGCAATCTGTTGCTGCCTTGACAGTATCAACTATCTCACCGAGGACGGAGATCTTGAAAAATGTCTCCGTTGCGCGCATAACTATCTTGACCCTGACGGCTTGTTTATATTTGATGTAAACACCCCTTATAAGTTTGAAAATATATACGGCAACAATCACTATATTTTTGAGGATAAAAATTCCTACGGTGAAAATGCATATTGTGGCTGGCAAAATGAATACGATAACGAAAGCAAGCTCTGTAACTTCTATCTTTCGGTATTTACCGAAGACGAGGACGGAAGATTTTCTCGCGCAGACGAGGTACAGACCGAGCGTTGTTATACCAAAGAGGAGCTTTCCAATAATCTTCAAAAATGCGGCTTTGAAGTTATCGGATTTTTCGGGGATTTTGAGTTTTCCGAGCCCAAAAGTGATTGCCAGCGATGGTATATCGTAGCAAGAGCAAAAAAATAAAATAGCAAATACAGGAGCAAAAATGGCACAGTCTAAAATTTTACGCGCTATGACCAGCGATGGTAGCGCAAGAATACACGTTATAAATTCCACCGAGATAGTAAATAAGGCGATTGGTTATCACAAGACCACTGCAACAGCGTCGGCTACTCTTGGCAGGCTTCTCACTGTTACAAGTATGATGGGATGTATGCTTGGAGACAAGGAGGATACCATTACCGTATCTCTCAACGGTGACGGACCTGCGGGCAGAGTTCTTGCGGTCAGCGATTACATTGGAAATGTAAGAGGATATATTCAGAATCCCAACGTTGTAATTCCGCTCAAGTCCTACGGAATGCTTGACGTAAGCGGTGCGGTTGGTAAGGGATTCCTCAATCTCATCAAGGATATGGGCTCGGCAGAGCCTTATAACGGCTCTATCGAGTTGGTTTCGGGCGAGATTGCGGAGGATATCGCGCAGTATTATGCTCAAAGCGAGCAGGTTCCCACCGTTTGCGCTCTCGGAGTGCTGGTAGATACCGATCTTTCCTGTAAGGCTGCTGGTGGAATCATTATTCAGCTTCTTCCTTTTGCGGATGACGAAACCGTTACCAAGATAGAAAAGAACATTCCGTTCCTCTCCAATATTTCCAGACTTTTTGATAAGGGAATGAGCAACGAGGAGATCGCCTCATTGGCGCTCCAGGATATCGAGTACGATCTTTTCGACGAAATAGATGTGGATTACCTATGCACCTGCTCCAGAGAGCGAATGGAGAAGGCAATGAAGTCTATCAATAAAAACGATCTTCGCAAAATGTTCGACGAGCAGATTGCCGAGGGTAAGAGTGAGGAGCTTGAGATTAAGTGCCGCTTCTGTAACTCCAAATATAGCTTTACACCTGCTGATCTTTTATAATTTTACAGTAAAACCCGAGGGGCGATCCCCTCGGGTTTTTATAGCTTTTATATGATGCCTTGTTTTCTTGAAAGCTTTCGGAGTAGATCAGCAAAGGGAACTATCAAAAATCCAACGATAAAATTGCTTATTCCGTGTATTGTATCGAATACAACTCCCGAAGCTATCCAAGCGATGGTTTCTTGGAAATTTAATCCGAAAAACAGAGCCTCTGCGGGGGCATAAAGTATTCCAAATGCAAATCCGTGCAGAGAGCATACTATGGGATACACTACCAAGCATAGCCATTTTGGCATCCTTTTAGGTAAGAGCATAGTAATAGCCCAAAGAATAGTCCAAATATAGAGATATGGTATCCACCAGACATTAAATCCGGCGTAAAGCCCGTTGAGAAAAACGCAAATATAAAGAGGTATCAGCGCTTTCCATCTAAAGGTTAGGGTAAATACCATAGTAAACATCCCGAGCAGATGGATGTTGGGTAGCACCTCCATAATCACCTTTGAGCAGAACATAAGAGCGCCCAGCATGGAGAAGATGCACATTTGGAGAATCAGTCTGCGCCAGACGTCTCTCGGTACCTTTCTATTACTTGGTGTAGACAAATCTATAGCTCTCCCCACCTTCGATGTTTTCGTCGTTTACTCCGTGAGTCATCATTGTTTCGCCCTCGTAAAACGCCCAATATGCCTGATCCGCATTCCAGCTTGCAACCATACCATTAAGAGTATCGAAGAAGGAGGGATCATTGATGAGCTCGTGCTCGTACATAGCTTCGCCCAGAGTCGCCTTGTCGGTCTTGAGGGTGATTGTAATCATTTTGCCCTCAGCCTCAACGGTGAAGCTTACGGTTTTTGCACCCTCACCAAGGGTTACGTTAGAGCGATATGTAGCATCAGCCCAAAGACCCGATGCCTCGATCTCTTCGCCCTCTGCTAATGTTTCTGCAGTTGTTTCTTCTTCCATAAGATCGCATGAAAACATAGAAAATGCGCATGCGAGAACCAGGAGGAGAGAAGCCGAAATTAATAGTAATCTTTTCATTTTTTAAGATCCTTTCGTGTTGTTTTTTACAAAAAGGATAAAATAAAAGCGCCCTTCCGTGGGCGCAAAAAGGGAACAGCATACTGCTCCTATGCTGTCAAAACCCTATCTCCCCACGTTGCCCAAGAGACCTTTATCGGTTCACAGAACGATAAGCATTCCGACTTGTTTGCTAACATGTGCAAAGATACGGTAATGGCTGTTGTCGCGGATTCGCACCGCAGTTTCCTTATCCCCGAGCAATACCGTCTTGCAGTGTGCCCGACAACGAATTTTTCCAAAAATTCAGATGAACTGTGTTATTCATTTTGTGTAAATGTATTATATCACTGTTTTGGTATAAAGTCAATATAGTTGCCGGGAATATAAAAATTTTTATATTTATTTTAGAAAAACCTCCCCAATTTCGGGGGGCTTTTTTGTGTGGTAGCTTGTTGCACGATGGATGACTCTCTTTATAAAAAAAGCTTTCTCGTTTGTTTTTCAGATAAAGCATCCTCAAGTGTCTTAGGTAGGAGAGAGAGGTCGGCGACTAAGGAATGAGGCTTTTTTACCGGGTCATCCTGTCTCATAGGCACAAAGTATACGTTCTTTCTTGCAAGAAGAGTTGCGATATTCCCAAGATTTGCGGACATAGCATCGTTGGTGGCGAGGGAAATGATAAGCGGGCGGTCGCTTCGCAAATGCGCCTTTGCAGCCATGCAAACAGGAGTGTCTGTAATGCCGTTTGCCAGCTTTGCAAGGGTGTTCCCTGTGCATGGAGCGATGACGAGAGCATCAAGGGAGATTTTCGGCCCCAAAGGCTCGGCAGCGGGGATGGTGTGAATAATACTTTTGCCGCAAAGATCCTCAATTTTCGCTATCCAATCCTTGCTTTTACCAAATCGGGTATCGGTATTGTATGCATTAAAGCTCATAATTGGCAGTATTTCTGCGTATTTCTTTTTTAACTCGGTTAGCGCAGAAAATGAGTCTGAAAAAGTGCAAAAAGAGCCGCAAAGGGCGTATCCGATCATATTATTATCCCCCTTTCGGAAAGAATATCGCATACTGTTTCAAAAATGTATTTGCCTGCGGTTTTGGACGAATATTTGCCCGGAATCGAGGGGGCTATAATGGTTTTTATGCCCTTATCTCTTGCGGCAGATAAGTCTATACCTCCGGGCGCAGAGGCGATTTCTATATAAAGCGGTTTGCTTTTCATTTCCAACACAACGCTTGGACTGAAAATGATTGCGGGCACGGTGTTGAATATCACATCGCACTTTTCAGCCGATTTAAGCAATTCTTTTCCGTTACATTGTATTTTAACTGTATCAAAGCCATCCAGCGTTGCCTCGCATATCACCTCGTCTCGCCTTGCGGCAACCGTGACGTAAGCTCCCATACCTCGCAGTAAAAACGCAAGGATCTTGCCGATTCGACCATATCCGCATACCATCGCTTTCATACCATTAACAGTGATGTCGGTATTTTCCATTGCAAGCATTAAAGCCCCCTCCGCTGATGGGAGAGCGTTCTTATTTTGCAATTCTTCACGAGCGTAGTAATCGTATATTTCCACACCTTGTGCTGTGCAAAGTCTCTTTACCTCCTCGGAAACTATTCCACCCAAAAGAACAGTTTTGTTTGAGCCGGCAAGCTTTACTATGTCGCAGAGCGCAACTTTCTCTCCGGTTGCTGACAGATGCAGATTGTCTCGTGAGAGAGGCAAGGGAAGCATGGCAATATCGGCGCTGTCCATTGCCTTGTCCATACTTGAACAGAGTTTGCTTGACGGTATATTTACAGCGGCATCGGATAATCCAAAAAGCCTGACATCGTGCTCTTTGGATGAGAAGAGTGCGGCGATTTCTCCTTGCCTTTTGTCGCCACCCAAAATGGCAATTTTATATTTTTGCGTATAGTTATTCATATAGTAATACCTCTTGGTATCATTAAATTCGGGCGGTAAAAACTACTGCCTCGTTACATTGTATGCCGAGAGAGAAAAATGGTGAAGAGTGTCGAATCGAAAAGACTTTGAAAAATATGGGAAATAATTGTTTTTATAGTGTTTTATTAACAGTTTATTCAAACAAAAATGTAGCGAATGTGTTATAATTTAATTTGTAGTGCTATCACTTAATAGAATTAATAAGTTTTATTTATTTTACGGAGGTATTTATGGCTGAACTTAAGATGCTTGCCATCGACCTTGGCGCTTCCAGCGGTAGAGGTATCGTCGGCTCTTTTGACGGCAACAAGCTCACACTTCGCGAAAATCATCGTTTTTCTAACGATCCCGTATTCGTGAACGGTAGATTCACTTGGGATATTCTCAGAATATTCTTCGAAATTAAGAATTCCATTACCAAGACCGTTATCGACGGAGACAATGTAACCAGTATGGGTATCGACACTTGGGGCGTTGACTATGCTTTGATCGACAAGAACGGCAGAATGATGGCTAACCCCACCCACTACCGTGACACGAGAACCGTAAATATCACCGATTACGTTAAGCAGTTCGTGTCTCCCGAGGAGATATATAAGATTACCGGTATTCAGGCGGCTGATTTCAACACTCTCAACCAGCTGGCAGCAGAGAAGCGCGATGATGCAGATCTTCTTGATCGTGCTGATAAGATGCTCTTCATCCCCGACCTTCTTAACTACTTCCTTACCGGCAAGATGGCAACCGAATACACCATTGCTTCTACCGGTATGCTTCTTGATGCTTATAAGAGAGATTTCGCATTTGAGCTTACCGATAAGATCGGCGTAAAGAGATCGCTCTTTGCTCCTCTTGTTCAGCCCTGCAATAACCTCGGCGCACTTCTTCCTCAGATCAACGATGAGGTTGGTAAGAACAACATTAAGGTAGTTAACGTTGCTTCTCACGATACCGCGAGCGCAGTTATTGCGGTTCCCGCACAAAATAAGGACTTTATTTACATATCCAGCGGAACTTGGTCGCTTATGGGCGCTGAACTTCCTGAGCCTCTTATTAACGACGGCACAAGAGCTGCTAACCTCACAAACGAGGGTGGCGCTATGGATACAATTAGATTTCTCAAGAACATTATGGGTCTCTGGATCATTCAGGAGTCCAGAAGACAGTGGAAAAGAGAGGGTTACGATTATTCCTTCGCTCAGATGGAAGCTTGGGCAAAGGAAGCCGTTCCTTTCCAGTCTCTCATCAATCCCGACCATCCTTCCTTCAACACCCCCGGAAATATGCCCGAAAAGATCAGAGAATTCTGCCGCCAGACATCTCAGCACGTTCCCGAGACTGTTGGCGAGGTAGTTCGTTGCATTTATGAGTCTCTTGCACTCAAGTATAGATACACCGTTGAATCTATCGACAGACTTATGAATAAGAAGACCGCGATGATCAACGTTGTAGGTGGCGGAACAAAGGACAAGTTCCTCTCCCAGATGACAGCAGACGCATGTAACGTTCCCGTATGCGCAGGCCCCGAGGAGGCAACCGCTATCGGTAACCTTATGATGCAGGCAATCGCTGCAGGTGCGATCAAGGACCTCGGTGAGGCAAGAGAAGTAGTTGCTAACTCCTTTGAGCTTAAGCACTACGAGCCCACAAGCGACAGAGCAGCTTGGGATGCAGCTTACGAGAAATTCTGTAAGCTTCAGTAATTTCGACTTATAAAAACTGACATGATTAGATCGGAGGATATGAAAATGAAGGACGCACAGTTCGCAGAGCTTAGTGTTATTGGTATGAAAGGTTGTGAGGCATTTGCCGAGCAGGTTGATAACTATCTGAAGGAATGGAGAAGACACACCAGCGAGGATACCTATCTTGTTGAGGCAGTTTGCCCCAGATTCGGTACAGGTGAGGGTAAGGGTCTTATCCACCACTCCATGAGAGGTCAGGACGTTTATATTATTTGTGACGTGTTCAACTACGGTGTTACCTATCGTATGTACGGTCAGACCGTTCCTATGAGCCCCGACGATCACTATGCAGATCTTAAGAGAATCGTTTCCGCTATCGCAGGTAAGGCAAGAAGAATCACCGTTATTATGCCTATGCTTTACGAGGGCAGACAGCATAAGAAGTCTACCAGAGAGTCTCTTGACTGTGCAGTAATGCTCCAGGAGCTTGTTGCTATGGGTATCACCAATATCATCACATTTGATGCTCACGACCCCAGAGTTTGCAATGCAATTCCTCTTCACGGCTTTGATAATGTTCGTCCTTCCTATCAGATGATCAAGGCACTCATCAAGGCTGTTCCCAATATTGAGATCGATAAGGAGCACCTTATGATGATCTCTCCCGATGAGGGCGCTATGGGTAGATGCATGTACTACTCTTCGGTTCTCGGAATCGATATCGGTATGTTCTACAAGCGCCGTAACTACTCCGTAATCATCAACGGAAAGAATCCCATCGAGGCTCACGAGTATCTCGGTCAGGATCTTACCGATAAGGACGTTATCGTTGTTGACGATATGATCTCCTCCGGTGAATCTATGCTTGACGTTTGCT
Source organism: Eubacteriales bacterium (assembly GCA_045653805.1). Classification (GTDB taxonomy): domain Bacteria; phylum Bacillota; class Clostridia; order Oscillospirales; family CAG-272; genus SVTX01. Next base: position 144,477 of record JAZOMF010000075.1, on the reverse strand, counting down.
CGCAGATTAAGTCGAGAGGAGCAAAGAGAATCTTCGTATTCTCCACCTTCGGACTCTTCACCGACGGATTTGAAAAATTCGACAAGGCATATGAGGATGGACTTATTTCTAAAGTGTTTACCACTAACCTCGTTTACCGTCGTCCCGGTCTTCTTGAGAAACCTTGGCACGTTGACGTTAATATGTGCAAGTATGTTTCTTACATTATCGATACCCTCAATCATGACGCTACCATTAGCGAGCTGCTTGATCCCGCAAAGAGAATCAACAATATCGTTGCAAAGCACAAGAGCGTAACGGAAGCAAACAAGTAATCTTAATTCGTAACGATAACTAACTATTGGGATGCCTCAATATTGAGGTATCCCAATTTTTGAGTGCTAAAATCCTATAAATCCGTAATTTTCACACGTAGTTAATATTTTTGTGTTAATATTATTAATTAGTAGATAATATTTAAATGCACAATGATAATAGTTGAAAGGACTTATTGAAACAAATGAGTAAAAACAGTAATAAATGCTGCAAAAAGACTTCTATTGGCGGTCAGGCGCTGATGGAAGGAATTATGATGCGCGGTCCCGTTACCACCGCCATGGCTGTACGAAACACAAGCGGTGAGATCGTTGTTGAAAAGTTTCCCACCGAGGCTAAGAAACGCGCAAGCATCCTTAAGTGGCCTATAATCCGCGGAGTTGTGGCTTATATCGACTCTATGACCCTTGGCACCAAGTGCCTCATGAGATCTGCCGAGATATCCGGTCTTGAGGAGGCAGAAGAGGAGCTTCGCCGCGAAAAGGAAGCCAAAAAGGCGGCAAAAGCGGCAAAAAAGCCTGAAAAGTTTGCAAAAAAGCAGGGGAATGATCAGCAGGATACCGTAAGCATAACCGAAGAGTCTGTGGCTGAAGAGATGGTTGCAGAGCCTGAGGTTAAAGAAGAAAATACAGATATTCAGGATAAGAAAAAGAAAGAGGGCTCTACCACCCTCGGAGTTATGATGCCCATCGTAACTATTCTTTCTCTCGGTATTGCTATATTGCTTTTCTTTGTTTTGCCTACTCACCTTTTCGGATGGGCGCAAGATTGGTTTCCTTTTTTGAATAATGAAAATTCCACAGTTGAAAATATTATTCAATCTGTTTTTGAAGGTGTTTTTAAAGTTGTTGTTCTCGTAGGATATATGGGCTTTATGCTTCTTATGAAGGATATAAGAAGAACCTTCCAGTTCCATGGCGCAGAGCATAAGACCATTTTCTGCTACGAGGCTGGACTTGAGCTTACTGTTGAAAACGTTAAAAAGCAGAAAAGATTCCATCCTAGATGCGGAACCAGCTTTCTTATTTTGATGGTTCTTGTAAGTATTTTCGTATCATTCTGCGTCGGTCTTGGCTTGGAACTTGTTAGTGGATATGATGGATTGCATCCCGCATTGCGAAGCGCTATTGAAAATGAAACGCTGTATAATGCAATTCGTGCCGCCATCAGAGTTGGTCTTATCCCTCTTATCGTCGGTATTGGATACGAGCTTATAAAGATTTCGGGCAAGCACGATAATTTCATTACCAAGATAATTTCCGCTCCCGGCGTTTGGCTCCAGCACATCACCGTTCTCGAGCCCGGCGACGATATGATCGAGTGTGCTATCGTGGCTATGAAGGAAGTTATTCCCGAAGACGAAAGTGATAAGCTGTAATAATCAATGATAGTCAATATATATGGAGAATAAGATCATGGCAGAGAATTATAGAGGCGCGGATGCAGTAGTTGATACCGCGTTTGAAGAAAAGATAAGAAAAGATGCCGAGACGGTTATAAACGAGCTCCTTGAAAACACCTCGTTGAAGAAGGGTGACATTTTGGTTATAGGATGCTCGTCATCTGAGATTCTCGGTTCTAAAATAGGTAAGGGCTCAAGGTTCGAGGCAGCAAAGATCGTTTTTGATGCAATATATCCCAAACTCTGCAAAAGAGGAATATATCTTGCCGCGCAGTGCTGTGAGCATCTTAACCGTGCACTTGTAATTGAGGCGGAATGCGCCGAAAGATACGGTTATGAGCCTGTTGCGGTGATTCCTCAACCGAAGGCAGGCGGCTCTTTTGCTACCTTGACCTATGAGAATATGAGATCCCCGGTAGTCGTTGAGCATATAAAGGCTCACGCCGGAGTAGATATCGGATTGACCCTTATCGGAATGCACCTTCGCGATGTTGCAGTGCCTCTCCGTCTTTCGGTCTCAGAGATCGGTGAAGCCAAAATAGTTTGTGCATACACCCGTCCGAAATTTATCGGTGGATCAAGAGCAGTATATTAAGTATATGAAAAAGCCGAGATTCCTCGGCTTTTTTGCTGTCAAAGATGCTCAATGGCGTCTTTAAGCGATTGGGCAGATGCCTTGAGTCTTTCCTTTTCAGTCTTGTCTAAAGGTATCTCTAAAATCTGTTCTATACCATTTTTACCAACAATGCAGGGAACACCCATACAGACCTCATAAACGCCGTATTCTCCTGAAAGCTTGGCAGATATGGGGAGAATGGTGTGTTCGTCATTAACGATAGCCGAGACGATCCTGCGTACCGAGTCTGCAATTCCGTAGTAGGTTGCTCCTTTTGCTTCGATAATTCGATATGCGCTGGTCATAACCTCTGCGGCGAGACGATCAAGGGCGGAACGATCGAATTCCATGTGTCGCTCACGGTAGTAGCTATCGAGATCAATGCCCGATACGTTTGCACTGCTCCAAACCGCTACTTCGCTGTCACCGTGCTCTCCGATAACGAATGAATGCACGTTTCTGCTGTCTACTCCCAAATGCTTGCCCACCTTTTCTTTAAGCCTTGCGGTGTCAAGCACGGTGCCCGAGCCGATCACCTTTGATGTAGGAAATCCGGACTCCTGAAGAGTTATATAGGTTAAAATGTCCACCGGGTTAGTCACTACCAGCAGTAATGCGTTTTTGTTGTGCTCCTTGATGTTGTCAACAATGCCACGGAAAATTTTGGCGTTTTTTTGCAGAAGGTCGAGTCTTGTCTGCTCGGGTGTTTGATTTACCCCTGCAGTGATGATTATTATGCCGCAATCGACTATATCCTTGTAGTCTCCGGATATTATTTCCATAGGTGAATTAAAGGGAAGCGAGTGAGATATATCTTCAGCTTCACCGTAAGCCTTTTTTGAGTTAATATCTATCAGGACAAGCTTGGATAGCAGCCTGCTGTGCATAAGCGCATAAGCGGTTGCAGATCCCACGTTTCCGCATCCTATTATTGCGCAGGAACGAATATTGGTAGCGTTTTCAGTCATTTGATACCTCCATTTGAGATTTAAGGAAAGTATTGACGGGAAACGTTTAAAAATATTATGTTTTTAAGAGAATTTACAACAAATTCACATAATTTATTCTTATAAATGATATAATTGAAGCATAGATATAAAACACAACATAATTTCAAGGAGATCAATATGTCAGATAAGAAATCTACGTTAAAGATCGTTCTCATAGTTTCGGCTGCTGTTGTTGCTGTAGCGGCGGCTGTTGTTGGCGTGTATTTTTACGTTAACAGAAAAGTAAAGTCTGTAGTAATCGGCAAGCTTGATTTTGACGGAGACGGAGAAATCGATGCTATAATGCTCGACACTACCGGAAACGGAGAAGTTGATACAATCATCTTGAATTCCGACGATGATGAATAACAATAAAAGGCTCAAGAAGTTCTTGAGCCTTTTATTTTATGTTATTATTACAGCATGTTCATAAGAAAAGAAATTGCTATTGCAATGCTGCTCAAAGCCATAAGAGCCACCATTACAAGGGCAAGAACTTTAACCCAAAGCTTTTTAAGCATGATCTTTTACCTCGTTTTATTTTTTATCTTTAGTTTATTGAACTTCCGGATGCGGGGAGCTTAAGCTTTCTGCATCCCTTTGTATTATCAGCGTTACCGTCAAAGTCTGAGATGGCGGAGACTACAGTCTGGTTTTTCTTAAGAGTCATAAGTTGAACTCCGATAGATGTCTTCGTGGTCTTGGTGGGAATAAGAGAAGTTTTGAAGATGATGGCACGGTTGTCATTGGTGACCATCATTATTTCATAAGGTTTCTTTTCATTCTCGGATAATACCGCAACGATGGGAGACGCGGTGGAGAATACTCCCTTGAGCTTACGGCGGACACTGGAGGTCTCATATGACTTTTCGGGAATCTTCACACCCTTACCGTTTTCAAAAATGAATACGTAGTTATATCCCTCTCTAAATTCATTTTGGAGCGATACAAACACCGGCTTCTCACCGGGATCCATCTTAAGCACGGAAGGAACGAACTGACCCATAACAGACGCCTTACAGTTTTCAAAATCGTTTACAGGCGCACGATAGAGCTGGGCCTTATCGGTAAAGAAGAGAACAGTATCCTTGTTTTCTGCATCGAATATCTCGCGGAGCGAGTCTCCTTCCTTGAAGAACTGCTCGTCATTACCCTGGAGTGATCGATAGGTGATCTTCTTGAAGTAGCCCTCACGAGAGAGAACCAGCTTGCAAGGATAGTTTTCAATCGCATCCTCCTCAACATATAACTCGATATTTTCGGAGTGAATGATCTGGGAGCGACGGGGTTGACCGTACTTTTTCTTGATCTCGGTAAGCTGACTTGCAATAAGTGCCTTCAGCTTGAATTCATCGGCAAGTATCTCTTCGATCTCTGCGATCTCTTTCTTGAGGTCTTCGATCTCGGAAATACGGTTGATAATGTACTCACGGTTCAAATTACGAAGCTTGATGTCAGCAATGTAATTTGCCTGAATTTCATCGATGCCAAATCCCGAGCAAAGATTGGGGATAACGTCCTCGTCCTTTTCGGTCTTACGGATGATGCGGATCGCCTTGTCTATGTCAAGCAGGATCTTGCCGAGACCCAAGAGCAAATGAAGCTTTGCCTTTTTCTTTTCAAGATCAAATTCAAGCTCTCGGCTTAAGCATTCCATTCTGAATGCTATCCATTCGGTAATGATGTCTACAACGCCAAGCTGACGGGGTTCTGCATCTATAATGATGTTAAAGTTACACTTGAAGCTGTTTTCAAGGGGGGTGGACTTGAAGAGCTTTTGCATAAGCTTGTCGGGGTCAACGCCCTTGCGGAGATCGAGTGTGAGTTTAAGACCTTCTTTGTCGGTCTCGTCTCTAAAGTCCACAACTTCCTTAAGTCTGCCTTCCTTAACCATTGCCGCAACCTTGTTGATTATCTGCTCAATGGTTGTGGAGTATGGAATCTGGTAAATATCGATGCAGTTTGCGTCGGGATCGTAATTATATCTTGAGCGAATCTTGAAGGAGCCATCACCGGTTGAGTAGATGCTCTTCATCTGCTCATAATCGTAAATGATCTGACCGCCACCGGGAAAATCGGGAGCCTTGATTATCTCCATAATCTTTTCAACGGTGATGTTAGGCTTTTTGAGCACCGCAATAGTACCATCGCAAATTTCGGAAAGGTTGAAGGAGCAGATGTCGGATGCCATACCGACTGCAATACCGCTGTTGGGAGATACGAGAATGTTAGGAAACGCGGTGGGAAGAAGCTGAGGCTCCTTCATAGTGCCGTCATAGTTGTCGATCATGTTGACCGCATTCTTATCTATTCCGTCAAACAATGTTTCGCAGAAGGAGTCGAGCTTGGCCTCGGTATAACGGGGAGCTGCATATTTTGTTTCGGAGGAATACTGCTTACCGAAGTTGCCCTTGGAGTCTACAAAGGGGTGGAGAAGTGTCTCGTTACCCTTGGTAAGGCGAACCATAGTTTCGTAGATCGACTGGTCGCCGTGGGGGTGAAGCTTCATTACCGCACCAACGATATTCGCGCTCTTGGTTCTCGAGCCCTTTAAAAGACCCATGGTGTACATGGTATAAAGGATCTTTCTGTGTGCAGGCTTAAAGCCGTCGATCTCGGGAATAGCACGGGAAACTATAACGCTCATTGTATAGGGCATATAGTTTTTCTCGATGGTCTCGGTTATAGGTTGAGGCAATATTGGGGCATAAACGATCTCCCTGACTTCGTTTTGTTTCTTTTTCTTTGCCATTTATATAATTACCTTTCGTATAATTTTCAAAATTAAACCTTTTTAACCGTGTGCGCCGCCGCGCGGATCATTCGGTTGTAAAGGGCAAGTCCCAAGCCCTCTTTTCCGGGAAGATGGGCGTAAATTATGTCAGGAGACAGGGAATCACATTCGCGAAGCCTTGCAAAAAGCATTTTCGCGTGGGATACTTGGTCATCTCTGCCGCCGATAGGCAACAAAAGCTTGTTTTCAAGCAGTTCTGCCTCTTCGTCGTAGCAAAGGATAGCGGGGCGACATCTCTTTTGCTCGTTTTTCAAAAATTCGATTACGTTCTTATCCTCACCGTCAAGCAAAATAAGCTGAGATGCGGGTGCATAGTGCTTATATTTCATTCCGGGAGACAAGGGGCGCTCGTTTTCGCTTAGCGTACCCTCAAGTGTGGGGGAAATAGTCACATTATCGCAAACGCAACAAAGTGCATCGTAGGTGATAGCACCGGGGCGGAGCAAAATAAGTCCGCCTTCTTTTGTTATGAGGACGATTGTAGATTCAAGACCGATTTCGCACGCGCCTCCGTCGATTATCATATCAACTCTGCCGTCGAAGTCCTCGATTACGTGTTTGACCGCCGTTGTGGAGGGCTTGCCCGAAATGTTAGCCGAGGGTGCGGCTACGGGCACGCCTGCCGCCTTGATTATGGCGTGAGCAATGGGATGGGAGGGGCAGCGGATAGCTACCGTGTCAAGTCCGCCCGTGGTTTCATAGGGGACAGTGTCCTTTTTAGGAAGAATAACGGTAAGAGGGCCGGGCATAAACGTCTTTGCCAGCTTGTAGTAAAGCTCGCCCGTGTAGGCGTAGTTTTCGGCTTCGGAGGGGTCGCTTATATGTATTATAAGCGGGTTATCCGAGGGGCGACCCTTCGCCGCATATATTTTTTGAGCGGACAGAGGATTGGTTCCATCGCCACCAAGACCGTAAACCGTCTCTGTGGGAATGACAACCAATCCGCCGTCGCGTATGAGAGCCGCCGCGCGCTCAATATCTTGCGCTTGCTTGGCTATATCTTCAATTTTAATAACCGTTGTTTTCATAAGCGGCTCCTTTCTGTTTTTGTTTTAAGTGTTGCTTTCGGCTTTAAGCTTTTCGGCAGTGTCTGCCGCGATAAGCGAGTCTATCATCTGGCCGATGTTTCCGTTGACGAAGCTGTCAAGGGAGTGGAGAGTTACTCCGATACGGTGGTCGGTAACTCTGTTTTGGGGATAGTTGTAGGTTCGGATCTTTTCGCTACGGTCACCAGTTCCAACTTGACTCTTTCTGTCGGATGCTATCTTGTCGGATTGCTCACGTTGCTTTATATCATAAAGCTTTGCACGGAGCATCTTGAGTGCTTTGTCCTTGTTTTTGAACTGTGAGCGCTCCTCCTGACATTCGATAACGATACCCGAGGGCTTGTGGGTAAGTCTTACGGCGGACTCGGTCTTGTTGATGTGCTGACCTCCTGCGCCGCTGGATTTGCAGGATTCGTAAATAAGGTCGGAGTCCTTGATCTCAATTTCAACATCCTCAACCTCGGGCAGTACCGCAACGGTTGCGGTAGAGGTCTGGATTCTGCCTTGAGACTCGGTCTCGGGAACTCTCTGAACTCTGTGAACTCCTGACTCGAATTTGAAACGGGAATATGCACCGTCACCCTCGACGGTAAAGGAGATCTCCTTATATCCGCCAAGCTCTGTTTCGTTTGCATTTGCAACCGAGACCTTAAAGCCCACAGCAGAGGCGTACATCGAGTACATGCGATAGAGAACTGCCGCAAAGAGCGCCGCCTCCTCGCCGCCCGCACCCGCACGAATTTCAACAATGATGTTTTTGTCATCGTTAGGGTCGCGGGGAAGCAAAAGCACGGTAAGCTCCTCACTAAGGCGCTCCACGCGTATTTTTGCTTCCTTAAGCTCGTCCTGCGCCATCTCGCGCATATCGTCGTCCTCTGCCTCGTCAATTATCATCAAGGCATCCTCTACGTCCTGCTCGGCGCGCTTGTATTCGCGATATTTTTCAACCACGGGAGTTAGCGAGCGATATTCTTTTATAGCCTTGGCGTATGCCTGTGCGTCTGTTATCAGTGCCGTGTTGTTGGCAAGCTCATATTCGAGTCTTGCATACTTCTCGGCAGTGGAAACAAGCTTGTGGAACATAAATTAAGCCATGTTGAAGGCGTAGAATGCCTTGTGAGCAGAGTAAACGTCTGCCTTGGAAACTACCTCGTAGGGAGCGTGCATGGAAATTACGGGAACACCGAGGTCAACGGTTTCAATGTTGTGCTTTGCAATATACTTTGCAACGGTTCCGCCGCCGCCCTGGTCGGTCTTGCCAAGCTCTGCGGTCTGCCAAAGAACTCCGTACTCCTCATAGATCTTTCTGATCCAAGCGATGTACTCTGCGGGAGCATCGTTGGTGCCACCCTTTCCGCCGCTACCGGTATACTTGGACATAGCGATACCACAGTTGATCTTAGCTGCGTTCTTAGACTCGTAAACTTCTGCGAAATTGGGATCGAAGCAAGCGTTAACGTCGGCACTGAGGCACTTGGAGTTAGCCTTTACAGCATAGATGTTGCCGCCGAGAGACTCGGTGATAGCACCCATAAGGTCGGTGAAGAGACCGCACTGCATACCGGTGTTACCCTCGCTACCGATCTCCTCCTTGTCGGCAAGAACGACCATAAGGGTGTGCTCGCTTGCATCGGACTCAAAGAGTGCAGTGAGGGAGGGATATGCGCATACCTTGTCGTCGTGACCGTATGCGGACATAAGGGAACGGTCAAAGCCAACGTCGCGAGCCTTGCCTGCGGGTACTACGAAGATGTCAGCGGAGAGGAAGTCTTCCTCGTTGATGCCGTACTTCTCGTTGAGGATGTTGAGAACGTTAAGCTTGATCTTGTTTGCGTCCTCGGTGTCTGCAAGGGGTCTAGAGCCAAGAACGATGTTAAGGCTCTCTGCGGGAATTGCCTGACCGAGGGGCTTTGCGCTCTGATCCTTTGCAAGGTGTGGGAGAAGATCGTTGATGTAGAATACGGGCTCGCCGTCCTCGTCGCCAATGCAGATGTCAACGCATGTGCCGTCCTTCTTTGCAACTGTTCCGTGAAGTGCCAAGGGGATAGCTACCCACTGGTACTTGCGAACACCGCCGTAGTAGTGAGTTTTAGCGAAGCAGAAGCCGCCGTCCTCGTAGATCGGAACCTGCTTGAAGTCAAGTCTGGGGCTGTCGATGTGAGAAGCAATTATTCTCATACCGTTGTTGATGTTTTCGCTACCGATTCTGAAAAGGTAGAGATTTCTGCCGCGATTGTTATAGTAGAGCTTGTCGCCTGCCTTGATCTCCATACCAAAGGAGTAGGGCTTGTAACCCTGTGCCTCTGCCATAGCGATAGAGACATTAACAGCCTCTCTCTCGGTCTTGGAGGCATCCATGTAGGCCATGTAGCCGTCACAATAATCGTAAGCGGCTTTGATCTCGGAGTCGGTTGCCTTGTCGTAAAAATTAGCTTTTGTGTAGGTAAGTTCGTTGCTCATTTTTTTATCCTTTCTCCATAGAATTATCTATGTATTGTTTTTTATTTTCAGAGAGATCAGTAAAGATCCTCATATTTTCTCCTTGCCCAATTAACCTTTTTAACGTAATTTCTCGTTTCTCTAAATGGAATATCATTAACTGAGAGCTTGCCGTTTTCATCGACCCAATCGTCAGCGTTTCCAAGTCCGCCATTATAAGCGGCGAGGGCGGCATCCCAGTTTCCGTATCTTTGGTATAGATATGAAAGATAGTATGTTCCATAGCGGATATTGGTATCGGGATCGTATCTCATACCTGCCGCAAGGCCTTCTTTAAGTCGTTGGGTGCTGATTTCATTGAACGTGGATTCGGTCAACTGCATAAGTCCCACCGCACCTGCACTTGATACAGCGGAGGAATCAAATCCACTTTCGGTTTTGATCACCGCCCATATAAGCTCCTCGGGAACGTTAAATCTTTCGGAATACTTTTGCACCGATTCTGTGTATTTCGAGGGCTGGGGGTAAAGTGCGTGCTCGATCTGATTTATGGCGAAGTCGAAGACAAAACCAAAAACGATGGAAATTGCCAGAACTATCAGTATTATTTTGCCCCAACCGGAGCCTGCATATCTCTTGCGACCTCTTGTCATAACTTGATCCGCCTTTTTTGAAGGATGGAATCGACATCTGCAAACAGGGAAGCAAGATCGCCGTTATTATATACCGTTTCGTCGGTGTTTTCTTTATAAAACTCATCAGGCTTTTGCGAGTTGACGCGTCGCTCTGCCGCGGAACGGTCGATACCGTCGCGTTGCATTATTCTTTCTATGCGAGTGTCCTTATGTGCAAGCACCGATATAGTTAAGTCGCAATTCTTATGTATGCCTGCCTCAATAAGCAGGGGGGCGTCTATCACGCAAACGTCAACGCCCTGATTTTTGCAGTCGAAAATAATGTCGTTTATGCGCTCTATCACATATTTGTGGGTGATCTTGTTCAATCGCTCAAGATTTTCTTTGTTTTCTTCGCTGAACACGATCAAGGCAAGATTTTTTCTGTTAATTGCCCCCGTGTCGGTCAATATCTCCTTGCCAAAAGTTGAGACCAATTCGTTGATACAGGCTGATGGGGGAGTGATAACGTCGTGATACACCTCGTCGGCATCTATTATTTTTGCGCCCTTTGACGAAAGATGTTTTGAAACCTCGCCCTTGCCCGAGCCGCTGGGACCGGTGATACCGATAATGAACATATCCGACTCCTTTCGTCAAATTTGGATTTTTTGTCTTAATAACAAACACCTAATTTGTATTATACCTCATTTCGAAATAATTTTCAAGTGTTAATTTATAATATTATATAACATTTTGAAAGAATTTTGCTTTTAAATGTTAAAACCCCTTAAGAATTAAATATTTGCATAAAATTCCAAAAACGCCATTGACAATCGCGCGACCGCATGATATAATTATGATGTAATACAATTAAGGAGCAGTATCATGACCGTAAAAAAGGGACTCAGACTTTTAATACTCAAAAAAACTGTTTTTCTGTTGCTGATAGCGGTTGCATTGGCAGGATTATGTTATCATACAGGCTCCCATGCAGTATTTGATTTCTATGGTATTCGTTTGACATATACACTTGCTTCCGCCGTGCTCTCGCTGCTAATTTGGGTATTTATTGCTTGGAAAATTCATTATTTCCACAATCTTTTTGCAAAGGAATTTACCGGTACTGTTATTTCAACTAAAAGAGAGTATATCAGACACCCTCGTTTTGCTATGGACGATTTAGTTATGCTTATAAAACTTGATGAAAGCGGCAAAAAGGTCAAGTTAAGACTTCCATACGGTAAGGTCGGTAAGGTATATTATAACGGCGACCGAGTACATAGATTACAGGGGACACGTTTTCCTATAAATCTCACCCGTGAGGTCGAGCAACATATTTGCCCTATATGCGGCTTTAATAGTTGCTACGGCGATGAATGCCCCGAGTGCCGTGTGAAATATTGATTAAACTCAAAATTGCAACGCTAAATTATAAATTGGTGTTGCAATTTTCTTATATTTATTGTATAATATTAGTATATTGAATTAAGGCGGTATTGAAATGAATAAATATACCACGATTTTATTTGATGCAGATGATACTCTGTTTGATTTCAAACGCTCTGAGCACGAGGCGGTAAAGAACGTTCTATCTCTGGTTGGGCTTCCCGAAACAAATGAAATTATTGAAAAATATTCCGAAATAAATAAGGGATATTGGAAGATGCTGGAGCGCGGTGAGATTACCAAAAAGGATCTCTTTATTGCGCGCTGGAAAACCTTCCTCGATTTTTACGGATTGACCGATTCCGATGCCGAAATGATAGCCAAGCACTATCTTACCAGCCTGTCGCAAAAGTGCTATCTTTTAGACGGTGCCGAGGAGCTTTGCCAAAAGCTTTACGGTAAATTCAGATTGTATATAGTAACAAACGGTTATGCCATAGTACAGCACGGCAGATTTGATAAAAGCCCTATTCGTAAATATTTTGAGGATATGTTCATTTCCGAGGAGATGGGCGCTGAAAAGCCCTCAAGAGAATATTTCGACGCGGTCTTTTCCAAAATTCCAGACTTTGATAAGAACCAAGCAATCATTATCGGAGATTCGCTTTCATCTGATATAAAGGGCGGTATCAATTCGGGCATTGACACTTGCTGGTATAACCCCAAAGGAGCGCACGCTCCCGAAGATTTAAGCATAACCTACACAGTAAGCAAGCTTTCCGAGATAGAAGATATAGTTTTTTGATCATCGAGAGGATAATTTATGTCACTTGATTTTGCACAAGGCATTGAAATAAGAGAAAACGAGCCGCTTTCAAGGCACTCCAGCTTTAAAATTGGTGGAAACGCTAAATATGCAGTATTTCCCAAGAGCAGAGATGAGCTTATTGAGGTCTTAAAGGGCGTTCAAAATTGCAGATATAAATACCGAGTTATCGGAAACGGAAGCAATATGCTTTTCGACGATCGAGGCTTTGACGGAATAATAATTTTTACAAGTCACGTTAGCGATACCGAGTATATTCACGGAAATGAAGGAACTCTCATTCGTGTATGCTGCGGCAGATCATTGACAGCCCTTGCCGACGAGGTGGGCAGAAAGCATTCGCTCTCGGGGCTTGAGTTTGCTTACGGAATTCCAGGAACTGTGGGTGGTGCGGTATATATGAACGCAGGCGCTTACGGCGGGCAGATGTCAGACGTGGTAGTTGAGACAGAGTATTTTGACCCTGCGGACGGCGAGATAAAGACCATCAAGGGCGAAGAACATAAATTTGATTACCGCCACTCGATTTTTTCCGAGCATCCCGAATACATAATTATTTCTACCGTGTTGAAATTAAAAGAGGGAAATGCCGAGGAGATTTTTGCGGTGATGACTAAAAATATGACCTCGCGCCGTGAAAAGCAACCCTTGGAATATCCAAATGCAGGTAGCACCTTCAAGCGCCCTGTGGGTCACTTCGCAGGCAAGCTTATAGAGGATTGCGGACTGAAGGGCTACACCGTTGGTGGAGCGCAGATATCCGAAAAGCACGCGGGATTTACCATCAATATAGGCGGCGCTACCTCGGAGGACGTCCTCTCCTTGATAAAGCATACCCAAGATACCGTAAAGGACACCTTTGGCGTACATCTTGAAAGCGAGATAATATATCTCCCTTATAACTGACCGAAAGGATTTTTGAAATGTCGTTTTCATCACAAGTAAAGGAAGAATTAAATTCCTTGCCGATAAAGAGTAATTGCTGTAAAAAGGCTTATATTTTCGGCTCTTTGGTGTCTGCCGAGCTTGAGGAAAAGTCAATATACGTCAAAGTAGCCGACAGTGCAACCGCAGATCAGATCTGCCACCTGCTAAAGGCGATATACAAGATAGAGCCCGTGAGAAAGGACGTCAAAAGAGGTTGCTACAACGCTACCGAGTTGCGCTTTTCTTCGGCTAAAATAGCGGATTTTTTGCGCTTTGCAGACGAGTTTTCCGGCTCTGATGAGGACGTAGAGGCTCTTGACGGCTATTTTGGATGCGACAAGTGTAAGCTGACATTCGTCCGTGCCGCATTTTGTGCAAGCGGAAGCGTCAGCGACCCTAAAAAGTCATACACCTTTGAAATATACGCCGCCAACGATACCCGTGCAATGCTTATCCATTCGATTCTTGAGGAAGTGGTAAGCGAAGCCCCCGGAATTACGTCAAGACACGGTAAAATGAGTGTTTTTTATAAAAACAACTCGGCTATTGAGGATGCTTTAACCGTTTTCGGTGCAAGCAAGACCTTGTTCGAATTTTTGGACAGCTATATCGAAAAGGATCTTCGAAATTACGAGAATCGCGCCACTAATTGCGTTACCAGAAATATCGCAAGGTCCGTTGGAGCATCAAGTTCGCAGGTTTTGGCTATTGAAGCTTTGATAGCAACGGGAGTATTCGAGGAATTGCCTGATGACATTCAAGCTACGGCGGCACTTCGTTTGGCAAACCCTTCGCTTACCTTATCCGAGCTTGCGGAAATACATACCCCTCCAATCTCAAAATCGGGACTAAATCACAGAATATCAAAGATCATGAATCTTGCAAAAAGCAGAGAATTGATTTAAAAAATAAGAAAGGCAGGACGCTATGGGAGAGTTCGTTCATCTTCATCTTCATACTGAATACAGTTTGCTTGACGGCGCTTGCCGAATAGCGGAAATACCGAATAGACTTGCCGAGTGCTCTCAGGATGCGGTGGCTATAACCGACCACGGCAATATGTACGGCGTCATTGAGTTTTATAAGACCTGCAAAAAGGCGGGTATTAAGCCCATAATCGGTTGCGAGGTCTACGTTGCCACATCCTCGCGCTTTGATAAGCGAGCAAATAACGATTCCTATTATCACCTCGTTCTGCTCTGCAAAAACATGACAGGATATAAGAATCTTATAGATCTGGTTTCCCGTGGATTTACTGAGGGATTTTACTCCAAGCCTCGTATCGATGAGGAGCTGCTTCGTACCCGCAGTGAGGGACTTATAGCTCTGTCGGCTTGCCTTTCGGGCAAGATTCCGAGACTTTTGGCGGCTGGCGACATTGACGGCGCCAAAAAGACTGCCCTTGATTATTCCTCAATTTTTGGCAAGGATAATTTTTATATTGAATTGCAGGATCACGGCACCGAGGAAACGCGACAGCTGATGCCTCTGCTTGTTCGTCTTGCCGAGGAAACCGGACTTCCTATGGTTGCTACCAACGACTGCCACTATCTTCGCAGACAGGATTCCGAAATCCAGCAGGTATTGATGTGTATTCAAACCAATACAACCCTTGATAGCCAAAACAAGCCCACCTTTGGCGTGGACGATTATTATATCAAAACCACCGACGAGATGAAGCGCATTTACGGAGCATATGCGGGGGCTATCGAAAACACCGTAAAAATTGCCGATGCGTGTCAGCTTGAGCTTGAATTTGACAAGGTTTTCTTGCCTAAATTCCCTTGTCCCGGCGGCAAGAGCGCAGAGGAATATCTTCGCGAGCTGACCCTCGCAGGACTTGACCGCAGACAGAAAAACGGTCATCTCACCTTCGGAAACGAGACTCATAACAATGAGCAAGCATATAGAGATCGAATAGATTACGAGCTTTCCGTTATAAACACCATGGGATACGCCGACTATTTCCTCATCGTGCAGGACTACGTAGGATTTGCCAAAAATGCCGACATTCCCGTAGGTCCCGGGCGTGGTTCGGGCGCGGGAAGCCTTGTGGCGTATCTGCTTGGAATCACCGACATCGATTCTATCAAATTCGATCTGCTCTTTGAGCGTTTCCTCAACCCCGAGCGAGTCAGTATGCCCGATATTGATATGGACTTCTGCTATAACCGTCGCGATGAGGTCATCGAATACGTAACGAGAAAATACGGAAGAGAGCACGTTTCGCAGATAATTACCTTCGGTACTCTTGCGGCAAAGGCGGCTGTCCGTGACTGCGGACGAGCTATGGGAATGTCCTATTCCGACGTTGACGTAGTGGCAAAGGCTATTCCTCGTGAGCTTGGAATGACCTTGAAAAACGCCCTCCGTTTTCCCGAGCTTAAGGAGCTTTACAACGGCTCGGAGCAGATAAAAAAGCTTATCGACACCGCAATTTCTCTTGAGGGAATGCCCCGAAATATTTCGGTTCACGCGGCAGGCGTAGTCATTACGGACAAGCCTATCAGTGAATACGTACCGCTGTCTGTCAGCAACAGTACGGTAGTCACACAGTTTGATATGGATACCATTGCCGATCTCGGACTTCTCAAGTTCGACTTTTTGTCATTGCGTTACTTGACGATTATAAACGATGCCGAAACCCAGATCAAGGAATTTGAGCCTGATTTCGACATTGAAAAGATACCATTTGACGATAAAAAGACCTTTGAGCTTATCTCTCGCGGTGACACCGCAGGAGTTTTCCAGCTTGAGTCTGCGGGAATGAAGCAGGTGCTTCAGAATTTGCGCCCCGAGTGTATCGACGATATAATTTCGGTTATTTCGCTTTACCGCCCCGGCCCCATGGATTCTATTCCTCGATTTATTGAGTGCCGTCATGAACCCTCAAAGGTAGTATATGACCTGCCTGAGCTTGAGCCTATTCTTCGCTCGACATACGGTTGTACCGTGTACCAAGAGCAGGTTATGAGCATATTCCGCACCGTCGCAGGCTATACCTACGGCCATGCAGACATCGTGCGCCGCGCTATGTCCAAGAAAAAGGCAAGTGTGCTTGAAGCCGAGCGCGAGCAGTTTATTTCGGGTGCCTATGAAAGAGGCATCGACAAAGCGAAAGCCGAAAAGCTTTTCGACGATATGGCGAGCTTTGCAAATTACGCCTTTAACAAGGCTCACGCCGCTGCTTACGCGGTAATCAGCTATCGCTCCGCATATCTCAAGGCGCATTACACCGGCGAATATATGGCGGCGCTCCTTACCAGCGTGCTGGGTAATCAGGTCAAGAGCGTTGAGTATATAAACGAATGCTCAAAGTTCGGCATTTCGGTGCTTCCGCCCGATATAAACGGAAGCCGTGTTACATTCGCTACCGATAGAGAAAACGGAAATATCCGTTTTGGCTTATTGGCTCTTAAAAACGTGGGCAAGCAGATGCTTGAAGCCATCATAAATGAGAGACAGGATGGCGGAAGATTTACTTCCTTTGATAATTTCGTTGAGCGAATGAGCGTTCTTACCGACCTCAATAAGCGCCAGGTGGAGGCACTTATAAAATGTGGTGCATTTGACGGTCTCGGTCTTTTCCGCTCGCAGTTGCTTGCATCCTACGAGAGCCTTATCGACTGTGTTCAGCAAAAGAGCAGAAATAACCCTGCGGGGCAAATGGATATGTTCTCGATGGCAAGCTTTAGTGCGCCCTCCTTTGAATATCCAGATATTCCCGATTACGGAATCAAGGAAAAGCTGCTCATGGAAAAAGAGGCTTCGGGAATGTATTTCTCGGGTCATATGCTTGATAATTATTCCAAACATGTTGATGATCTCGATGTAATCACAACGGCGGAGCTTCAAGAGAGTGACGAGAGTGGAGAATTGATATATTCCGACAAGGATAGAGTAAAGCTTGCAGGTATTATCAGCTCGGTATCTCTCAAAACTACGAAAAACAATGATAGAATGGCGTTTTTCACACTTGAAGACAAATACGGCGAGACCGAATGTATCGTTTTCCCGAAAAAATACAACGAATTTTACGCCGACATATTTGTTGACGGTGCTGTCTACGTTGAAGGAACGGTGTCGATAAAGGACGATGAAAGCCCCAAGATACTTGTCAATCAGTTGACAGCCCTTGAGGACAACGATAGATATATCAGCCGCCCCAAGGCAACTGAGGAGAGCCGTGCAAAGTCTCCGCAGGCTGAATCCAAGGTGGAGATGCCTACTACCGAAGCAAAGGGTGCGCCCGACATGATAAACATGTATCTTTCGATGTATGGAATGTCATCGGCAAACTCCGTGCCGATACGAGAAAATCGTACAAACGCACCGAGAGAAACAGCACCCGCCCCCACGAAGATATATATCCGTGTTCCCGATATGTCGGGAGAGGTCTTTAAAAAGGCTAAAAATATGGTAGATATTTTCAACGAGGGCACTGTAAAGGTCATTTTCTACGACTCTTCTACCGCAAAATACTCCGAATATAGCGAGAGAATGTTCTACTCTGAGTACGCTATAAAAGAATTGAAGGGAATTATCGGAGAGGATAACGTTGTTCTGAAATAATCTCATAAATTTATAAATAACACCGCCGAGAGTGACATTTGTCACTCTCGGCGGTATTTTATAAATATCAGATATTAAGCGTCTTCTTGTATGCCTCGATATTAGCAAGAGCAGTTTCCTGATCTGCGGCGGAGACCATAAAGTAGAATTTAACCTTAGGCTCGGTGCCGGAGGGACGGACGATAACTACATCGCCGTTTTCAAGCTTGAATGAGAGCACGTTGGATTTAGGAAGACCCGTGGAGGTCTTTTCTCCGTTTGCCACGTTGGTGAAGGTCTGCTCCTTGTAGTCACCAAAGGTAACTACCTTGATGCCGCCCAGCTCGGTAGGAGTATTTTGTCTCATACCGTCAAGGAGGGCCGCCATCTTTGCAGGGCCTTCAACGCCTTCCATGTAGATCTCAACGTTCTGCTCAAGGCAGAAGCCGTACTTCGCGTAGAGACCTTCAAGCGCGTCGTAGAGGGTCATATTCTTGGCGTGGTAGTATGCGGTCATCTCGCAGATAAGCATGGTAGCAACAACTGCATCCTTATCGCGAGCGTAGGTGCCCTTGAGATAGCCGTAGCTTTCCTCGAATCCGAAGATGTAAGATCCTTCACCGGTCGCCTCGTGGTTCTTTATAACCTCACCAATGAACTTAAATCCGGTGAGAACATTGAACATCTCAACGTTATGTGCCTCACAAATCTTGGTAGCAAGCTCAGATGACACGATAGACTTAACAACGTAAGGCTGATCGGGCATAGTGCCGGTCTCCTCATATGCGGTGATGATATAATCGATAAGGAGCGCGCCCATCTGGTTACCCGTGATGGTTTTAAAGCTACCGTCCTTGGTTCTTGCAACAACGCCAACACGGTCGGCGTCGGGGTCGGTGGCAACTACCAGATTACTTCCTACACGGTCAGCGATAGCGATACCAAGTTCAAATACCTCTGCGTACTCGGGATTGGGCTTTGACACAGTGGGAAAGTTGCCGTCGATTACGAACTGCTCCTCAACCTTGTAAAGGTGCTTAATGCCGGTTCTTGAAAGTATCTCGGGGATAAGCTTGTGACCCGTACCGTGAAGGGGAGAGTAGACAATTTTAAGCTCATCTGCTACCGCTTTTACAGCATTGGGGTTGACCGCCTGTGCCTGCACCTCGGCAAGATAAAGCTCATCCATTTCCTTGCCAAGGATCTTGATCTTTCCTGCGGCAACTGCCTCGTCGAAATCAACTCGCTTTACATCGTTGAAAATATCTATCTTGCAGATCTCCTCGTAAACGGTATTAGCGTGCTCGGGGGGAAGCTGTGCGCCGTCCTCCCAGTAAGCCTTATATCCGTTATACTGCTTGGGATTATGAGATGCGGTGATGTTGATACCTGCAACGCACTTAAGCTCACGGAGAGCAAAGGAAAGCTCGGGAGTAGGACGGAGAGCGTCGAAAATATAAACGGGAATATCAGATGCCGCAAGCACCTCTGCGGAAACGCGAGCGAAAAGCTCGGAATTGTTGCGGCTATCATAAGCGATTGCAACGCCGTCTGCCGCTCTGCCTTCCTTGTGAATAAGGGTAGCAAGACCCTGGGTAGCCTGAGCTACGGTGTAAACGTTCATAGCGTTCATACCGATCTTCATAGTGCCACGGAGTCCAGCGGTACCAAATGTGAGTCCGGAAGTGAAACGGAACTTGATCTCGTCATCGTTTCCTGCAATGTCACGAAGCTCCTGTCTTTCAGCTTCGGTGAGGACGGGGGAGTTTAACCAAAGATTGTAATTCTCAAGATAAGTCATTGAAAAACATCCTTTCAATTTAAAATTTGAATTTAAGCATTCTTGTACTGTTCGAGAGCCTGAGCCAACTGGTCGGGGCAGGAGGTGGGTCTGGGGCCACAATGAATTCCACGAAGGCGATTGATTGCTTCTTCAATGCTCATTCCCTTAACGAGAGCAGCAACTCCTTGGGTGTTGCCGGAGCATCCGCCGGTAAACTTTGCTTCTACTACAATGCCGTTTTCAACGTCAATGTCGATCTGACGGGAGCAGGTGCCCTGAGTTTTGTAAGTAATGTGTTCCATGGTTTTGTATTTCCTTTCAAAATATATTCATTTGTTTTAATTTTTATATCTGTGTATAGAGTCCGATTGGGATAAAATCGGGGCAATCTATTGCCAAAAATGATAGAAAAGTTTGTAAGTCTGCGCCGTCAGCTCTGAAAATGGGGCAGAAATAGGTTTCCTTGTCATTTCCACCGCGGTGCATACTTAACGTGTCGATTCGCCTGAGCTTAAGCGAACAAAATTCTGCCGCGCACAAAACATCTTCAATCTTTACGTTATCACCGCTTGAAATGGCAAACTCAAAATGTCTGTTTCTCGCCTTGGTCTTAATTGCTGAGCCTTGCGTACCCAATCGCTTACTCAAAAGCGCATATCTTGTGTATCCGTCGTTACTGTGAAGATCGTATACCGATGCGATCTTGAAATTATACTTGAAGATAAGCTCGTAGAAAGACAAAAGCTTTCCGTCGGATGAGGTTTCAACGGGCAGTATGCAATATTCGCAATCTCCCTTGTAAACGCTGTCACA
This sequence comes from Eubacteriales bacterium, assembly GCA_045653805.1. Lineage (GTDB taxonomy): Bacteria > Bacillota > Clostridia > Oscillospirales > CAG-272 > SVTX01. The sequence goes on along the minus strand of JAZOMF010000075.1, from coordinate 123,973 downwards.
AACGTCGGTTACGTTTGTGAAATATGACACCTTGGGAGATTTCAAAAGAGAGGAGAATTGCATATATGCGGTGTCATTATATGAGTTTTTGATGTATGCTATTCTTTCGGCAGAGTATGCGGTCAATCTAAGGGTAGGGTTCTGCCATAAATTTTTCAAGGATTGCTTGTTTTCGTCACTTAAATTGGCAAACGCCTCTTTGAAAATCGTTAATCTTTCGATTAGCGACAGCTTTGAGAAAATAACGTCGGCAATATGGCGATTTTCGCTTATAATCTCGCCCGAATCTGCCTTGCCCTCTGACTTTATCGAAAGAATTATGCTTTTTATGATGTCTATATCTCCGCCGTCGGTCAGTATTGCCGCAGAAAGCTCACCGAGATGAGCAAGCCTTTGCTCCAATATCAGTTCAAGCTCTTGCTCAAGCTCCGAAAGATTGGCGAGAGTGATTTCTGTGTTGCTGCCCTCAAGCTCGGGAATATCCGAATAGATAAGTCCCATCAGAGCATCTCCAATATTTTGAAACTGTCGGAGAGGAATGCTTTAAGCTCCTCGGCGGTCATGTGTCGCTGGGAGATAAGTGCCAAACGGTAAACCTCGTTTGCAATCAGCTTTGCCTTGCCCATATCTGTGTCATTGATAGTAGCGAGTTTTTTGATGAGGGGAGATGCGGAATTGAGCACCAGAGTGTATTCCGTGGGGAATGCTCCTCCCATATCCATACCCATGCTGGCGTACATCTTCATCATGTCCTCCATTCGGCGGGATTCCTCGGAAAGAGTGAGCAGTGCGGGTACGGTTGCATCCTTGAGAACTTCAAATTTAACGGCAAGATTTTCGTCACCGGTGGCATCCTTAAAGAGAGTAACAAGCGCTTCGTTTTCAACCGCCTCGCCCTCGCCCTTGAGCAGGGATGAGATGTCGGAGTCGATTCTCTTATACTTGACCTCTCCCTCGTTCATTTCGCACATACCGATGAACTGGGTATCGAGTTGATGGTTCAGCAGAGCGACCTTGGTTCCCTCGGCTTCAAGCATAGATATATACTGCGCTTGAAGAGCCTTATCGGTGGCGTAATACACCTCGCCCTTGTGCTTTTCCTCGCAATCCTTTAGGTATTCCTCTACGGTCATAAAGCTACCGTCTGTAAGCTCGAGCAAGTAGCACTTTTTAACTCTGTCGTAGAATTTTTTATCGCGAAGAGAGGCATATTCAAAGAATATTTTGAGCTCGCTCCAGATCTTTTCGTATTTCTCTCTGTCATTGTTGCAAAGGGAGCAGATCTTATCGGCAACCTTCTTTACGATGTGAGAGGATACTTTTTTAACGTAAGCGTTATCCTGGAGATAGCTTCTCGATACGTTTAGAGGAAGCTCGGGGCAATCAAGCCCGCCCTTGAGCATAAGAAGAAAGTCGGGAATGACCTCTTTAATATCGTCTGCAACGAATACCTGATTGTAGAAAAGCTTTACCTGACCCTCGTAGGACTCATACTCGTTGAGTCTGGCAGGGAAATAGAGAATACCCTTGATTTTTAGGGGATTATCGGCTTTCTTGTGAATGTGGAATAGTGGCTCTCTGTAATCGTTAAATACCTTCTTGTAAAAGCTTGCATATTCCTCGTCGGTGCAATCGGAGGCGTTCTTCAACCAAAGGGGAGAGGTTTCGTTGATAGGCTCGGCGGTCTTTTCCTCGGAATCATCGCTTGCAACCTCAAAATAGATGTCAACCGACATAAAGGAACAGTATTTCTGAAGCATTTCTCTTATCTTGCTTTCTTCAAGATAAGCCGCTTCCTCGTCGGAGATGTGCATAATAACATCGGTACCGTGCTCATGTCTGTCGCCGTCCTCAATTTCGTATTCGCCGGCACCGTTACATACCCAATGAAGAGCTTTGGAATCGGTATAGGACTTTGTGATGACTTCAACAGTGTCAGATACCATGAAAGAAGAATAGAATCCAAGACCGAAGTGACCGATGATACCGTTATTCTGGTTGTTCTCGTCGTATTTCTGAATGAAATCAAGAGCACCAGAAAGCGCGATAGAGCAGATATATTTTTCAAGCTCTTCCTCGGTCATACCAATGCCGTTGTCGGAAACCGTAAGAGTTTTTGCATCCTTGTCGAGGATTACCTTTACAGCATACTTTTCATCGCCACTATCATATTCTCCAAGGGAAGAGAGTCTGCGGAGCTTTGTCACCGCGTCGGTAGCATTGGAAACTATCTCGCGAAGAAAAATATCCTTTTCGGAATAAAGCCATTTTTTGATAATGGGGAATATATGTGCGGTCTCAACGGAGATGCCGCCTTTTTTGATGTTGTTTTCGCTCATTTTGCACCTCGATTATGATAACATAATATTACAATCCAATTATATACCTTTTTTGCTGATAAGTCAATAGGGAAGAGACGCGGACAAATAAAGTTTTTAATTTATTTAAAAAGTACTATATATTCATAGATTAATAACATATGCATTGTATAATAAACTTATATTATGTCGAACAGGAGCGAAAAAATGACGGTAACTGTCCCTGCATACGCAAAAATAAACCTTTTTTTGGATATCGATTCTATAAGAGACAATGGATATCACAATATTTTGAGCATTATGCAAAGTGTTAGCCTACACGATAATATTACCGTGTCGCACTCCGATAGCGAAGAGAAAAATATAACGGTGTTTTGCAATAATTCAAATATCCCTTGCGATAAAACCAACCTTGTATATAAGGCGGCAGATATTTTTCCGGTAAGCGGCAATATCGTAGTGAAAATAGAAAAAAGAATTCCCGTTTCGGCAGGCTTGGCAGGCGGTAGCGCAGATGCGGCGGCTACACTGATTGCACTGAATCAGATATGCGGAGATAAGCTTTCTCTTGAAGAGCTTTGCTCCTTGGGGGCGAAACTCGGTGCCGATGTTCCTTTTTGTATAAAGAGAGGCGCTTGCATTGTTGAGGGTATTGGAGAGATACTTACCACCATTGAGTCTATGCCTGCGTTTCCCATCGTTATAGCAAAAAAGGGCGAGGGAATGTCTACTCCCGCCGCATATAAGGCTCTTGATATCAAATTTGATAATTTTACCGATTATGCCGTCAATATAGAATATTACAATGCTTTGTTTGATATTGAAAATCACGAAAGCGCCGCAAAATATTGCCGTGGACTTTTCAATATTTTTGAAACGGTGGTGGAGTGTGAGAGACCTGCGGTCACCGAGCTTAAGCGTATTATGACCGATCACGGAGCATCGGGAGCTATGATGAGCGGCAGCGGTACCTCGGTTTTTGGAATATTCGACTGTGAGGAGAGGGCTATCGCGGCAAGAGATGCGCTGATAAAATGCGGCGCAGATACCCACATATGCTATCCCATGTAAGATAAAACAAAATCCGCATCTGTGCAAAACAGATGCGGATAATGTATAAGGATTAATTGATCTTAAGCGTGATTTTCAAGGTATTCAACAACGTCACCAACGGTGATGAAGCTATGAAGATCTTCGTCCTCAATAGTAAGATCAAACTTTTCCTCGCAAAGCATAACAAGGTCAGCCAATTCTATGGAGTTGATTCCAAGGTCGGAAGCGAGCTCAGCATCAAGAGTTATAACATCTTCCTTTACCTGAAGCTCTTCCATGAGAATATTCTTAAGTGTTTCGAACATTTTAAAATCTCCAATCCGTCGCGTAGCGACATATAGTGACTCTATTATATATTTTTTTTATGCTTTTGTCAAGCAATTTTTGAAAAAAGTTGTATTTTTTGAACATCTGACCAAATACAAGATAAAGAAAGGAGCTATTACTATGAATATTTTTCATAACAGACCCCTATTCCTGTCTTGCATGGTTTTCCTGTTATTTTCGGTTGTCGGATATTTCGCACCGCCTAAATACAAGCTGTTGCTTATATCGGTAGTATTGCTCCTGGCGGTTATTTTTGTGCTCATTTATTTTATATTAAAAAGAGTTTCCAAATATGTGCTTTTATGTGTTATATTATCGTCGATTTTATCGATAACATCCCTTGCTTCATCATACACTTATTTTGACGTAGCGGCTAAGGGTGTGGAAAAATATCACAATGAATATCACGATATAGAGGCTATCGTAATAGATAGCAGTTATCCTGATAATACAATATCTACGTTTGAAATTATAGTTACCGAGATAGATGGTGAGAGCACCCATCATAAAGCAATGCTTTCGTGCAAATACACCTTGCCTCTTTCCAAAGGATACAAAATTAAAGTAAACAGTGCGCTTGGAAGAGGGTTTGACAGCTCAAATGGAAGCTATAACGAAAAGCTTGCTATGTATTCAGATAAAATTTTTATCGAATACGTTTCAGAGGATGAGTTTTCAATAGACGTAATAGATACAAAAGTATTTCATCCCCGACTGTATTTTGAAATGCTGAATAAAGAGGCATCTGACATCTTTTCGTATTGGCACGACGGGCAGACGGCAAGTATATGTTCTGCGATCTTCCTTGGAAACAAAGATGATCTTTCCGATACCGTCAAAAGAGACTTTACTCGCGCCGGTGCATCTCATATTCTTGCTTTGAGCGGTATGCATATGAGCATTATAATGGGATGTTTGATGTTCTTTTTGAAAAAACTGGGCATATCCCGTAAAAAGATAGGTATTATACTTTCTGTTTGCTCCATATTTTATCTCTGCATTACCGGGGTTCAAATTTCGGCGGCACGATCCGTTATAATGCTACTTTGTGTTTATGCTTCTTGGCTATTCGACACAGTTCCGGATTCGCTTACGTCGCTTTCTATAGCCGCAGTTGTGCTAATGCTGATATTCCCCGGTTCGGTTATTGATGGCGCTTTTTGGATGTCGTTTGCTGCAACGTTAGGTATTCTTGTTTATATGAGTCCTTTCACAGATTACATGAAACGGTTTGTCTCTCAGTATAATTGGCATCCTGCGATCAAAAAGTGGAGTGTAAAGTTTTTATCTTTGATAGCTGTGTCTCTTTTCGCAACTATACCGCTCATCATAGTATTATGTGTATTTATTAAACGATATTCGTTCTATACGGTAGTTTCTTCTATTGTTTTAGCACTTCCGACAGCCGGAATTATAATAATGTCATTGTTACTTCTTATCTTCTCTAAGGTAGGATTTATAGCAACGGTGATTTCAGCAATACTTATGCGGCTTGCCGATGTTATGGTAAGTTTTTGCAGTTGGATATCCAACCGCGAAACTACGATAGTTTCTATTAATTATCCTTTTATTCTGATAATTGCATTACTTCTGGGAATAGCGCTGGTGTATTCTTTGGCGGTCAAGAGGAGAAATATTTTTATTTCTCTAATTCCGTTTGTGTCGGTGGTGGTGTTGTTTGTTGTAATGATCTCGTTTTATAACGGAACCGGAAAGGGAAAGATAGACGTTACCTATGTTAATGTGAATACAAGCTCGGATATGCTGGTGCTAACAGATAATGTAGGAAATGCTATAATATGTGACGTTGGAAACGGCAGCAACACCTCATATTATAAAGCGCTGGACGTTATGTATGATGCCAGAGCAGTAGACGTTAGGGCGATAGTTTTGACCAAGTATTTGAATTACCACAACTCTTCACTTCAGATGATGTTCACCAAGGAAAAGGTGCATGAGCTATGGTTACCCTATCCGAAGAATGAGGATGATTTGGGCATCATGAAGATGTTGGTCAGCAAGGCGGAGACGTACGGCGTAAAGGTGTTTATATATGAAGATGGCGACGCGTTGTCTCTTTTTGAGAACACGAATATGAGGATAAATAATTATAGTATAGATCGCTCTGTTAAACCCATTTCGACGGTATGTATAATAACCGATAAGGAGGTTCTCACGTATTGCTCGTCGGCGTATAATGAATGCGACGGAATTTCCGAAATTGAGAGGCGTTTGAGAAATTCTAATTTTATCATTTTTGGTGATTCAGGTCCAAATTTGAAAACACCATACACGGTTCCTGAAAATGACAGAACCGAATATATTGTATTCAGTAATGAAACACGAGCATCGTATTATGAAAGCAGTGGTATGGATGGCATTGAATATCGTGTTGTACCTGACTGGTGCAGAATAAGCCTGAACGAATGAATTTTTTATTGTAAGGAAGAATTTGATGAAGATCAGCAGATATGAAATATTGACAGATAAAAAGGGAATCAAAGCCCAATTTGGGGTAGTATCCGATCTGCACGCGCGCCCTTATAAAAGTGTTTTGCGTGCCTTGGAAAAAATATCCCCCGATGTAATTCTGCTTCCCGGTGATATTGTGGAAATAGCCGCTCCTTATATGGATAAACGAAATCAGAACGGCTTGAATTTTCTTGAGGAGGCAGTTAAAATCGCGCCTTGCTATTATTGTTATGGTAACCATGAGATTTTCTATTCCCACGCCAAGCTCGGACATTCGAAAACTCCCGATAAAAGTCTTGGCGAACAATATTTAGAAAGAATAAAGTCGTGCGGAATAAAGGTTATCAATGATGAGTATGCGGAGATATGCCTGGGAAATAGTGAAGAGTCAAACAAGAGTAGAATATTCGTTGGAGGATTGGTTTGCGGAAGGGACAAGGATCCCGCCTTAAATACGCCAAAACCCGATATTCAATTTCTTTCGGCTTATGACAAGATTGAAGGATTTAAAATTTTGCTCTGTCACTACCCTCATTATTATGATGAATATCTTGCCGATACGAGCATTGATCTTATATTGTCGGGCCATGCTCACGGTGGGCAGTGGAGAATATTTGAAAGAGGTGTTTATGCGCCTCATCAAGGTATATTCCCGAAATTCACTTCGGGAATACACGATGGCAGACATATTATAAGCCGCGGAGCAGCTAACAATGTGAAGCCTATTCCAAGATTTTTCAATCCTTGCGAGGTTTTAGAGATAGATGTTTGTTCAAAATAAAAGTTAAAGAGTGCCCGATGGGCACTCTTTTTTGCATAACTAACTGTGGGATACAACTGTTATAAGCTCATTATTTCATCCGATGTGCTTTCGCGAAACGCGAGATCTGCCTTCTGGGCGCAAAGCTTTCTCGAAAGGCAATTAGCGGTAGCCCGCATGTCGCAGAGCTTGTTTTTTAAGTCGCTCATGCTACTTCGCATTTTGTCATAAGACTCCATGCTTTTATAATTGGAATAAGCATTGATAAGCAGTGCGGCAAATAACGCAAGTAAAGCCGCAGCTCGTGCTAAATTTGTAAGTTTCATCTATAAACACCTCTGATTATCTTTTGAAATAAATATTGTATACATATTTTTCTCAAAAAAGCAGATATAATTCTTTTTTTGAGGAAAAATATTTTTCAAGGACTTGCGGAGGCGTGAATATGAAAACATTTTTGAAAACGATTCTTATTTTTTTGATAATTTCATCGTTGGTTTTTTCGGTTGGGCTTTCTGCGGCTGCGATTTTTGTGGCTCGACATACAAATGCAGAAGAAAAAATTATTACTGTTGATCCGTCATCGAGAAAAACCGAATTTTATTGTTTTGACTATGATAATACGAGGGAAAATACCAAGTCAGCAAAGCCTAAAACCATAGAAGGAGCTGTTTTAGATGGTGGAATACGATATGCCTACGTCTCTCTTGACCAGATTCCCGATGACCTTATAAACGCCTTTATTGCAATAGAGGACAAGCGCTTTTACGATCACTTCGGCGTCGATCCCATCCGTACAACCAAAGCTGTATTTAATTACCTTGCGGGACGGAAAAGGTTCGGTGGCTCAACTATAACACAACAGCTTGTAAAGAACCTGACAGGTAGGGATGAAGCTACGGTTCAAAGAAAAATCAATGAAGCATTTGCGGCAATACGTCTTGAAAAAACCTATGACAAAAGGGAGATTTTGGAGCAATATTTGAATGTGATAAATCTGTCGGGAGGATGTATGGGGGTTGGTGCCGCTGCGGAATATTATTATTCTAAAAAACCCTCCGAGCTGACATTGGCAGAATGTGCCACCATTGCCGCAATAACTAATAATCCCTCGCTTTACGATCCTGCAAAGCATCCCGAAAACAATAAAAAACGAAGAGATACAATACTTTTCTGTATGTATGAGCAGAATTATATTTCAAAGGAGCAGTATATCGAGGCGTGTGAAGCCCCCATAAAGCTGAATAAGAGCGACAAAGCCAAAAACAGTATAAATTCTTGGTATATAGATATGGTTACCGAGGACGTGATAGGTGATCTTTGCCGAAAATATGATATAGGCAGAAGCGCAGCGGCTCTGATGCTTTATCGTGGTGGATATAAGGTATATACCGCTATGGACAAAACCGTACAGACATTGGTTGAAGAATATTATGCCAATGAATATAATTTTCCAATCGACAGTAATAGGAAAATGGCGCAGTCGGCTGTTATTGTAATCGACCCATATACGGGAGATATTATGGGTGTTGCGGGTGCTGTCGGTCAAAAGTTGGGTAATAGAGTTCAGAATTATGCAACCGATGTAAAAAGACCTCCCGGATCTACCATCAAGCCTCTGTCGGTGTATGCTCCCGCTATGGATGGTGGAGTTATCGAGTGGAGCAGTATTTTTGAGGATTCTCCAATAGATACCGAGCGATGCTGGCCGCAAAATGTAGATCGAAAGTACAGAGGACTTGTAGATATTAAATATGCCGTGGAGCATTCGTTGAATACGGTTCCCGTGAAGATACTTGACATGCTTGGTAGTACAAATTCGATGGATTTTCTTAAAAATAAGCTTTTGATTTCAAGCTTGGATGAATCGAAGGATTTGGGGTATGCATCGCTGGCGTTGGGGCAACCTACACATGGATTGACCTTGCGCGAGCTCACTGCCGCGTATTCGATATTTGAAGATGGCAGCATGAGTCGCCCGCGCTCATATTACAAGGTTACCGATTCACAAGGAAAAATAATATTAGAGTCACAGTCGCAAATAATCCCTGTTATTACAAGGGAAACCGCGGCTATTATGACGCGACTGCTTGAGACAGTGGTTGACAGCGGAACTGCCGCAGGCAAAATTATGCTTGATAATTACGTGGCGGTAGCGGGAAAGTCGGGAACCAGTAGTAATTGCTGTGACAGATACTTTATAGGTTATACCCCCGAGCTGCTTTGTGGAGTGTGGTTTGGATACGATTATCCCAAAAGCTTAGAGGGGTTCGGAGGCAACCTTTCGGTCTATATCTGGGATGAGGTAATGAGCGAAATATATAATATAACAGGTCGATACAAGAAAACCGAATTTTCTGTTCCCGAAACCGTGCAGATATTGACTTACCAAAGCCCTGTAACCGATGACGCGGGTGATACAGTATATAAAAGCGACATTGGCTGGTTCAATATAAAGCATAAAGAAGAATAAGGCTTCATAAACTGTGTTAACGGTCGTTAACACGGTTTTTTTGAGGTGTAAAATGTCTTCTAAATTAAAAAATAATAATATTGCATTGATTATGGGAGGAGTGCTTGCTGCAGTAAATGTTATAGTTATATTGATTGCAGGAAGTCCTTATGATGTGGCCCATAAAATAGGTGTTTACAAAATGATACCGCCCGTTTGGATGTGGTGTCTATCCACGGTCATTTTTGGATTTTTGATAGGCTATGCACTTGGAACAGTAGCTTATGTCGTTCTTTCAGAGAGGACTTGCAGAGAAGGGGAAATATGGGCATATCGCGGCGGAATGGTTTTTGTAGGTATGTATCTGCTATCTCTTGCACATTATCCTTTGCTGTTTGTTGGTGAGAGAATGGTAATAGCACTTGTTTTGGCATTGTTGACTTTAGTGTGCTCTCTGTTATGTATTTTTTGTTGGAGTCGGGTATCTATAGCAGCCTCGATTATCATGGGAGTCTACACTGTGTGGATGGCATATGTGCTTTTTGTGAGCGGATATGTGGTGCTGAATATATAAGGTATATGTAATAAAATTTATAAAAGCTATTGACAAACTCCTTAAAGTGTAGTATAATTTATCATAGTTATTAATACCTTTTTGGAGGATTTTTTTGATGAAGATTATCAGAATTGTATCAATAGTGCTTGTATGCATGCTTTTGGGCTGTGCTTTTATCTCTTGTGATGATGTAGACCTTGAGAGCATCGTTATGCCCGAGCAGGATTTTTATGATATGACGGTTTCTTTCCAGATATTTGATGGAAAGGGTACAATGATTGCCGATGCGGTTGACTACAACTACAAGGGTCATGAAGCTCCCACTATACTTAATATAATCAGTGATTATCTTGCGATCGAGCCCGAAGGTGGTATAAAGTGTGTTATTACTGATAACACTCTCGTTCAAATTGGTGCAGGTAACGACGGTAAGGCTAACATTGAAAAAGGAGACTACTGGGCATTCGCAGTTGGCGTTGGTCACGATATAGATAAAATACTTGCAGACAGCAAGCTTCAGGATAAGACTTTTGTCAATGACCAGAAGATGAGCGAATACCTCGTTGAGGAAGGCGGCTCATTTACTGTAGTCCTTGTAAAGGGTTCTTGATTTACAATTAAACCTACTTTCGTCAAAGAAGGTAGGTTTATTATTTGCTTGTAATCTTTAAATGTCAGGAAGGAACATATTATGCTTATTTCTATCACAGGAAAATTAGGAAGCGGAAAGTCTACCGTTTGTAATATATTGAAGGAAAGATACGGTTTTGAGATATTTAGTACGGGTATTATCAACCGAGAGTTTGCACGTAGCCTTGGAATAACAACTCTTGAGCTTAACGAGAGGCTTAAGCAGGATCCCGCACTCGATAAGGAGATCGACGGAACTGTAACTAGACTTTCTGTTGAAAAGAAGGACGAAAAGCTTATTTTTGATTCCAGAATGGCGTGGCATTTTGCAAAGGATACATTTAAGATATTCCTCACCATCGATCCTATGGAGGCGGCTAACCGTGTCATGAAGAATCAGAGAGGCGCAGAGGAGCACTATGATAGTGTTGAGGATGCTTGTGAGGGACTGCTCAAGCGTGGCAAGGTGGAAAGAGAGAGATTTATCCAGATATACGGCGTTGATTACTTCGATCATAATAATTTCAATCTTGTTGTTGATACCACATCCAGAACTCCTGATGAGATAGTTAATATTATCATGGAAAATTACGAGAGTTACTGCGCAAATGTTACGAGCTTTGTGTCTCCTAAAGTGATATAATTAAAAGATATATACATAAAAAATCCGACGAATTTTCGTCGGATTTTTTATGTAATCAATTACTTAAGCTCAGCCTTAACCTTTTCAACCCAAGCAAGTATGTCAGCCTTTTCGGCGTCGGATACCTTGGAATCAAAGAAACCGATCTTGATCTTCATAACATCGTCAATTATGTTAGTGCCTGCTTCGCGGAGAAGCTCCTTGGTCTTTTCAACGCACTCGTCGTCACCTGCTGCAAGAATAGCAACGTTTTGTGCTCTTGCCTTGGTAAGCTCTCTTACGTAGAGTCTGTAGTCATCGGGAAGCTTGCCCTTGATGCTGGTAGCGAGAATTACGATTCTTTCTCTGTCGCAGGGATATGCAGAGGGAATGCGGTCAACAGCGTTTACGCTGAGGTCGTATTCAGCCTTGATCATGTTTCCGATGGCGGTAAGCTTTTTCTTGTTCTCGGGGTAGCAGAGAACTCTCATTTTGATTGACATAGTTGTTTTCCTCCAATAAATGTTTTTATATTATAATTTATTTTAACATAATTTGGTGCAAAAATCAAACCTTTTGCATAAAAAAATATTTTCGTATATTGAACATAAATTCATGGTGAATTTATGTGACAATGACGATAAATTTTACTTAAATTCGATAAGATGCTTGTCGTAAACACGATTTCTCATAATACGGTAGCTGCAATCGGGGTCTTTTCCAAATATACCGTTGTTTTTGAGTGCAGTAACTATATACTCGGGGTTAAGATTTTCAGTGCTTCCTGCCGAAAGAACGGTGTTTATGGTCATTACACCATTGTCAGCCTTGAAGAAAATTTTCTTTATAAATCCGGTGATATCAACCTCTTTTTCGCCCGATTTTGACTTTTTGATCATCATAATGGGGGATGCGAAGAGGTCTGCGGAGGCATTTTCGCTGTCTGTGCCAATTTCATTAGAATTTAAGGTAATGGTATAGTCGGCATATGCAACGTCGGCGAACTTCGTGGTGGGATAATATGCTTCAAGCACGTACATCTCATCGGTGAGATGCTCGTTGAGCTGATTTTTGATCTCCTCAAGGCTTATCTTGCGCTCGATCTTAAGGTCAGCCATTTCGCACATGCTTTCTGTTCCAACGGAAAGCGGAACACCGAAAACAAGCTTTGCATGGGGGTTAAATCCCTTGGTGTACCACATGGGAATGCCGGCTCTTACAAGCACACGATGAAAGGTTCTCTGAAGGTCGAGGTGAGAAATAAACTGAAGAGTTCCAACCTTACAAAACTTAATTCTTACGGTTTCTGGCGTTTCCAGCATGGGGCGTGAAAGCTTTTTGCTACCGGGTCTTATTTCTTTTTCGGACAACATGTTCTTTCACCTCCAAGTCTGTTTGCACCGCAAGCGGAGCACTTTTCGCGGCAGTTGGGGGTAGTGTTACCCTCGTGTGCCTTTTTGCTTTCTCTCAAAAGGAATTCTTTGGTTACGCCGCAATCGATGATATCCCAAGGAAGAACCTCATCGTAGGAATATCTTCTGTTGGCGTAAAACGCAGGATCTACGCCGGAGCGCTCAAATACACTCATCCATTTATCGTAATTGAAGAATTCGCTCCACGCGTCGAATTTAAAGCCCTCACGGCAAGCCAACTCAAGGGCGGGGGCAAGTCTTCTGTCACCGCGTGCCAATACCGCTTCAATACAGCAGGTTTCGGGATCGTGATGCTGATATTTTATCTTTCGGTCGGTTACGCACTTGCCAACGAATTCCTGCTTTTCCTTGATAACCTCAAGGGTGTCCTGAGGCTCCCACTGGAAGGGAGTAAAGGGCTTGGGAATGAAGGGGGAAACACTGAAGGTGACCTGAGGAGCCTTTGCGCGGTTGTGATTAGGATTAGCATAGAACGCTTCGATAACCTTCTTGGCAAGGGCGGGAATACCCTCAAGGTCTTCGTATGTCTCGGTAGGAAGTCCCTGCATAAAGTAGAGCTTAACTTGGGTTTTGCCTACGTCAAAGGCAACATTGACCGCTTTCATAAGGTCGTCCTCGAGCACGTTTTTGTTTATAACGTCACGAAGTCTCTGTGTGCCTGCCTCGGGAGCAAAGGTGAGAGAGGAGGAGCGAACTGAAGCCACCTTTTCCATCAATTCCTTGGTGAAGCTATCAACACGAAGAGAAGGAAGCGAGAAGCTGACCATATTTTCCTGAGTCCAATCAAGGAGCTTGTCCGTAAGCTCGGGAAGTCCGGTGTAGTCGCTTATAGAAAGGGAAGCCAGAGAAATTTCCTCGTATCCCGTGTTTTCAAAGATGCACTTTGCTTGCTCGTTGAGCAAATCGGGGGATTTTTCTCTTACGGGACGATAGATAATACCCGCCTGACAGAATCGACATCCACGGATGCATCCTCTAAACACCTCAAGCATGATTCTGTCATGAACCACCTCGGTGTAGGGCATAATTGCGTAGTCGGGGAAAGGAGCTTTGTCAAGGTCCTCAACAATGCGCTTTGTTATCTTTGTGGGGATATCGTCATAAATAGGTGTGTACGCCTTGATTGTGCCATCATTGTTATAGGATACGTCATAGAGAGAGGGAACGTACACACCCGGAATAGTTCTTGCCGCCTCGTGGAGAAAGTCTGCCTTAGTGTATCTGCCCTCGTCCTTCATCTTTATGTAGAGACGGACGATCTCAACGAGAAGGCTTTCTCCCTCTCCGATATTGAAGAGGTCAAAGAAATCTGCAACGGGCTCGGGGTTATACGCGCAAGGACCGCCACCGATAACAATGGGGAAATCCTCGCCACGGTCTGCCGCTCTCAGGGGAATGCCTGAAAGCTCCAGCATGTTGAGAACGTTGGTATAGGACATCTCATATTGGAGAGTGAAGCCAAGGAAGTCGAAATCCTTTACGGGGTCTTTGCTTTCGTGTGCCCAAAGAGGAATATCGTGCTCTACCATCTTTTCCTGCATATCGACCCAAGGGTCATATACGCGCTCGCACCAAATGTCATCCTCGCGGTTAAGGCATTCGTAAAGAATTCTTACACCGAGATTGGACATACCTATTTCGTAGGTATCGGGAAAGGCAAAGGCAAATCTTGCCTTGACATTCTCCTTATCTTTGATTATCTGTCCGTATTCGCCACCCGAATAACGACCTGGCTTTTGAACCTGCTTTAAAATTGAATAGAAATTATTGTTCATTTAAGAGTACTCCGTAAAATTGCTCTATAAGAGTGCTGTGATTAATGCTTTTTGTTTTTGAAGATTGCTACTATCTCGAAAATAACCGGGATAAGGCTTGCCGCCATAAGCACATTGAACACTGTAGTAAGGTGGTTCGTCAGAACACTGAGTTCGTCAGCGAGCTGTGTGCCGTATGTCGAGATAGCTGCGACCATAAGGGACGAAAGAATGCAGAAGACCAGAATGCCCACGTTTACAAGCTTGTTAATCTTCATTTGTTTTGCTATTTGCGAGCTTTGAGCTATCATTTGAGCCAGTTCGAAACTGTCGGAAGAGGAAACAACACATCCGTCGCACATATCTCGTGTGTCTCTTGATTCGTAATTTTCGGGCTTTATTACGTTGACGGAGGACATGAATTGCCCCTTGTTCTGCTCAAAGTAAAGATTGTTAATCTGCGGCTCATAGGATTGAACACATATTTTTATGCCCGATTTTATGAGAGATTCCGACATTATCATAAACTTGGGAGTTATACGGCTGTTTATGATAAATCCAAGCTTGGGCACACCGTCAAATGCCATGAATATAACTGATTTATCGTTTCCTTTAGTAGCTGCGTGAAGATTGGTATCGGTCTTTACCTTTATGTTGTGACTCTGCATATAATGTCTATCGCCAAGCAGAACGTTTACGGATGAATCGTAATAAATATCGATACCCTCATTAGTGATCTGGTTTATAACCACATCGTGTGATTTGCGATCGCTATGTGTAAGTTCAGTGTTTCCAATAGTCGAAAGAGGACCACCGAGAGCACTGAATATTTCATATGCCACCTTGAGTGATTCATGTGTATCGTTTCTTCCGCTGGGGTGGATTTCGGTATAGCCCACAAGTTCAATACAGTCATTATCATTGAATGTAAGTCGTGTAGTATGGGACATTTCCTCGGGGGCGAAATTGCCTATATAAGCGGATTTTTTGTTTGATCGGGGATTAAGCAGTACAAAACGTATAAGTGTGGATGTAAATACAAACGGAACCGGCACACAGAACAAAAGCGAAAGCATTACCACGGAAACACAGAGGGATATGCTTGAGCTTAAGAAGTATACCGCAAGTCCCAATGTAAGGGAAATTATCGGAGCTATTCCTATAAGATACATAGGTTTTATTCCCAACTCATCGTCTTTAGATATTTTTCTAAAATAACCGCTTAGCAGCTTTGTTTTACGGGTTATGTAATTATTTTCGCTGTCTCCGGTAGACTTATTGCTTGTTTTTATATTGAATTTTTCTGCGGTGTAGAGTGTATCGGACGAACTTATAATATTGAATGTTCGACGCTCTCTTATGCAATTCAAAAAATCAGAAACAAGAGAAAGCACCGCATATATTGAAACTGCGAAACCGAATAGCATCAGCTCTTTTTGAGTTACCGAGTTGCCAGCAATTGCGTAGGCAATCAGCGAGAAGATCGTATACAGAAGGTATGCCGTTGCAATAAAGAAGAGCAGGGTGTTTGTGCTTGTCTCCAATTTTATAAGCTTATTTATTCCTGAAACGAGCTTTTTATATAGCACCGCCATTATCAGTAGCACCAACCCGAAATCCATTAAAAGAAAAATGGGGAAGTTTGCCACTTTGTCGGTATAAAACTCAAAAGAGCATGTTATGTATAATAACAGTAGTGACAGAATGGAAACCACAGACATAAGAATAATAAGATTCTTTTGATCTGTCTTGTATTTTTCCTTAATTTCGTTAATTTGATTTCGATTTGTAAGTTCTTTGCCACAAAAACCAAATATCTTTTTTGTGGGATCCGGTGTGAAGCTATAATCTGACTCCAGTATGACCTGCTGTGTCTTTTTTTCTCCTACCTTGGATCGAATCTCCTGGTCATATCCAATCTTCAATAGCAAAGATATGTCATTCTCATCGAAGACTTCTTCTTTGTGTATGTTTTCCGACTTTTCGGGCTGATCAACAATTTTGTCGTATGTGGTAGACTTATCCTGTGTATTCTCGATTGCAGGTGCATGGAAATCTAGTGTAGGGAAACTATCTTGCAGTGGATCCTGAGTGTATTCTGCGCGAGTTAAGATTACGTGAGGTAGGGAAATTGGCTCATACTGTGGGGGGTCCAGCTGTTCCGATGTTAAAGCGTCGTAAATGTCGTTGTCTTGAACTTCGACATTTTCTTCATCGGTTGCATATTCCTCATCTTCTACCGCAAATACTGTATCGTCTTCATCGTTTGTTACGATGTCATCTGCTTCAATGTCAGCAAAGATTTCGCTATCATCATAAAGCGTATCTGCATCGTCACAAATCGCATGTTCAACGGTATTGTCAGTAATTTCTTCGATTTCTGTGGTCTCTTCAGCCTCGTCCGGGGTAGTAATATCGGGAACAGTATCCTCAATTATGCTTTCCACCGCTTTTCCACCCTGTTCGTGCTTGCCGTTTTTAGATTTTCCGGAGAACATAATACTAAGTACGTTGTCCACCGCATTTATGTCGGTAGCATCTTGGGAAGCACTTTCAACCTCAATTTCGGAGGTGTTTGCTTCTAATACATTTTCTGTTGAAGATTCGGAAATATTCGACTCTGGATCAAGGGTGCGTGTTTCCGTTACTTCATTTGTTTCCACCGCAGAGGACTCGATTAGATCTTCGTTGTTTTCGACGGTCTCGGCAATTTCGGTAGTTGTTTCAGAATTACTTTTAATATCCGGTGCCCCTGCTTCGGTTACTGGCTCGTTTGAATGGGAGATCACCTCGGCAGCAGATTCTGCGTTGGGCTGAATGGGTTCAGTCTGTTTTTCTGTTTCATCGTACGAGAATATTCTACCTAATATCTCATTAAGTTCAGCATCCTCCTCGTGCTTTGGGGATTCAAGCAGATCATCTTCAAGAGAGTTGGCAGAATCAGCAGCATATGACCTTTTAAGCTGTTCCAGTATCAAATCAAGCTCATTTCTGCTTTTTTTGCTTTGTCTTGCCATAAGAGGTTCCTCCTTCTTTGAAATTTTTATAACTTAATTTTAAAATTACTTTGTTCTGTTTTGCTTTGCAGCCTCGCACAGAATTACAGATGCTGCTGTGGAGACGTTAAAGGAATTGACCTTTCCATACATAGGAATGGATGTCAGTGCATCGCAGTTGTCTACTACTATCTGAGATACTCCGTTGCCTTCGCTTCCAAACACAAGCGCGCAGGGACCCTTAAAATCCGTCTCATAATAAGGCTTTCCGCCCGCCTCTGCGGCAAATACCCACACGCCCTTTTCTTTGAGGGAGAGGATAGTGTTGGAAATATTAGAAACTTTTGCAATAGCCATATGCTCGATAGCACCTGCAGATGCCTTGGAAACAAGGGGAGTGAGCCCTGTGGAGCGTCTCTTGGGAATAATAATTCCGTGAGCGCCCGATCCCTCTGCACATCTAATCAGAGCGCCGAGATTGTAGGGATCGGTAATGCCGTCTGCTATAACTATAAGGGGAGCCTCACCACGCTCCTTGGCAATTTCAAGTATATCCTCTACAGTGCAGTATTCCTTTTCGGAAGCCATAGCGATAACGCCCTGGTGGGGAACAAAGCCCGCCATAGAGTCAAGCTTGTTTTTATCGGTTTCTACTACGGGGATTCCTTTTTCAACAGCCATTGCCACAAGAACCACGATAGAACCCTCGCGCTCACCTTTTTGTACGAGAAGCTTGTCGATTTCGCGGTCGGATTTGAGAAGCTCTCTTACCGCATTTCTACCGATAACGAGACCGGCACCTTCCTCAGACCCTGCCATTGCGTCCTCACGAGAGGAATACTTAGTGTATTTCTCTCGGCGCTCATAAGAGTTGCCGGAAGAGCTTTTTCCCTTGGAATAATTTTTAGAATTGTTATTTTTCTTGCCAAATTTGTTGTTCTTTTCCATAATGATCACCCATTATTAAATATTAATATCTATAATATTATAATTATAACATATTTTTTTCGGTTTGTATATAGATTTTCGTAATAATTTCCGAGTTTACAACAAAAAACATATCCGAAAGTGAAAAACCGTCGGATATGCTTAGGTTATATCGGGATCTATGTCGTCATCGTCTTCATACTCTTCATTTGAACGCCGTTTAGTGCTTGCAATTATTATGACGATAAACAAAATTGCAACCACCAGGGCGGAGAAGGGAGATTTGTCAAGTGCGCTGAACAGCACACCTGCACCGGCAGAGGCAACCGTTCCCGAAATTCCAAGAATCTTGCTTTTTTTCAAAAGTCCAAAAAATAAAGGGACTATACCGCATAAAAGTCCGACAAAAAAGCCAATAACTATCTTTGTTTCCATGTTTATGTGGCGCCTCCCTATATATATGTATTTCATTTCATTTTAACATAATATTCAATAAATGTCAACATATTTTTAAATAAATAATGTTGAGTTTTTTGCGGAAAATAAGATGAGAAAGGAGTTGATACGGTGAAAAAAATTAAATATTTATCGATGATTTTGTTGGTGGCATTGATCATGGTTTTTGCAATAAATACCGGTGCATCCGACAAGGGTGGATATAGCTGGTACTGTGTTCACCGAAATGATAATCTTCAACCTACAGCCGATTCTCAATTTCAGTTTATTGAGCGTTACGGTGGTTATTATATAGATAAAGCTCACGGTGATAACGACCAGGATAAGGTTATATATCTTACGTTTGATGCAGGATATGAGAACGGTAATATTGAGAAAATCTTAAATGTATTGAAAAGGCAAAATGTGCCAGCCGCATTTTTTATACTTGGAAATCTGGTGAGATCTAATCCCGATTTAGTATGCCGAATGTTTGATCAAGGACATCTTGTCTGCAATCACACCTATTCGCACAAAACTATGGTAGGTAAAAGCCGTGATGTGCTTGCAAATGAATTAAATTCGCTAAAGAGCGTCTGCCAAGAAACGATTGGCAAAGAGATCTCCGACTATTACCGTCCCCCTGAAGGAAGATTTGACGAAGAATCGTTAAATTATGCAAATGAGCTTGGATATAAAACGATTTTCTGGAGTTTTGCATATGCTGATTGGGACAATAATAAGCAAATGTCACCAGAAAAGGCGAAAAAGAAGATACTTGATAATGTTCACAACGGCGAGGTAATGCTTTTGCATCCTACGTCGGCAACAAATGCCGCGATACTTGAGGACGTGATAGTTACACTGAAATCTCAAGGGTATCGCTTTGGTACGTTAGACGAACTTTGCGGGCGGTGATATTTATGTCGAGGACGCTAAAAAGAGCCTCTCTAATAATGGTTTTTATCATTGTATTAAATATTGTATTCGCTCCGCATGCTCTTTGTGTGTCAGCGGACGATGACAGTGACGTTGATATTTATAGAAAAAAAGAAAATGAATTTATGAAGATAGCACTTACCTTTGATGACGGACCTCATCCAAGGTACACGCCTCAAATACTCGATATTCTGGATAAATACGGCATAAAGGCAACATTTTTTGCTATTGGGATCAACGCCGACAGATACCCCGATACAATGGCGATGGTAATAGACCGAGGGCATGAGATAGGAAATCACACCTATACTCATCCACATGTGGACAGATTAGATTCAAATATGCTCTATAATGAGGTTGAACGTTGCGAATCGGCGCTATTTAGCCACACTGATTACAGGACAAAACTTTTCCGCCCCCCCGAGGGGATGATCGATGGATACGTTAAAAGTGTTATCAAGCAGCTTGATTATAAGGTGATCCTTTGGGATATCGACACAATGGATTGGGCAAACACGCCGCCTGATAAGATAGCGCGAAACGTAATAAGCTCGGTAGCGTCCGGGGATATTATCCTAATGCACGATTATGTTTCCTATAATAGCCCCACTCCCGAGGCGCTGGAGCTTTTTATTCCGGCTTTGCTGGAGAAAGGGTATAAGTTTGTAGTTGTGAGCGAGCTGATAGGGCAGTAAAAAAGCTCCGAGAATTAAGATTCTCGGAGCTTTACTTATTAGCAATTAGTGTTTATTCATCTCCGCTTTCAATGGCGAGAGTATCGTCGGAATTGTCTTCTGCATCATGGGATTTTCCTGTATTTGCGTTATCCACAGGGTCGATCATATACTTTTTGATTACGGGATATGCGGCATATGTGTAGATAAATGCGCAAACGCCCAGGTAGTATATAAGGGGAAGAACTATTGCAATTCCAAGTCCAAACTGAACGAGCAGGATCATAGGCACAACGGCTATTGCAGTAACTATAGCAAGACCCACAAGCGCCAGAATGTTTCTCTTTATACCCAAAACAGTAAATATCAGCGCATTTTTGAATGCCTTGGTTATCTTAATGTTAAAGGTTACTATCATAAGATAGGTGTAGAAACGGAAGATGATATAAATGATGATCAAAGCGATCGTCATAACGTAGATGAAATCTGAAAATCCGGTAGAGGGTGTATTGAAAAAATATATCAGGTTATATGCCAGGGTTCCCATAATAACACAGTCGATTATACCAAGGATAAGACCCTGCTTGAAATTCTTCTTGATGGCGTAGAAATAATCTGAGAATACAAATACACTGTCTCCGCGCACAAGTCCACGGGTGACGTAAATAGAACCCACCTTTTGCCATCCATAGGTGAGCACGTAAACCAAGAGAATTCCTGCGATTATGAAATAAATATACGTGCCGTTATAGGTAGCGAAGGGAAGCTGATACGATAAGAGATTCAGATTAAGCGAGCCTACAAGTGTGGTAGTAGCCTCCTGTACTCCAAAAAGTGCCGCAAACTCAGGGTAATTCAAGGAAGGAGTTTTGGGCATTGCGAATATGTAAAGATATGCGCAAATAAGTAGGGGAATGATCTGAAAGATCATCAGTATGTTAATCGAAATTATTTTGGAGAATTTGCGCCCGAATTGCTTAAAAAAGAATTTAAGATTTGGGGTGGTATCCTCACCGGGGTCAACGCCTTTACCATCTCGGTTAAGGTCGAATAATTTGAATTTTTTCTTTTTGGTGTTCAATTTTACAACATCCTTTATAATTTTTATTGTTTGCCTAATTCGTCGGCTCTTTGAGTACACTTATCCATTGCGCTGACGATAGCCTTACAAAAATCAAATCGTTCAAGCTCAGCAATAGCTCTTTCGGTAGTTCCGCCTTTGGAAGCTACGGTTGAAATCTGCTCATCGGGAGTTTTAGTTCCGCTCTTCATAAGCTCTGCCGCGCCAATAATGGTGTCGCATATAGCATCTGTGATCTCTTTTTCGTTAAGGCTTGCACCATCACCGCAGAGGCCTTGTGCCTGCGCCCCCTCATACATAGCCTTTATCATCATAAATACGTATGCGGGAGAAGAGCCCGTAACACAAATGATTCTGTTCATTTCTGACTCGTCAATTTTTACAACACTTCCGGAAGAAGCGAAAATATTGCAAACGTAATCGAAATCTGCGTTGTTAACCTTTTCGTTCCTGCAAGCCGCAATCACACCTTTTCCTATAAGCATAGGAGTATTGGGCATAACTCTTATAACCGCGGCTCCTCCAGTGGCTTGTGATACAGTTTCGGCGGAAATACCTGCCGCCATGCTTATGAAAACCTTTTTTGATACATCATCGCAGTCGGAAAGCAGGGGAAGTATCTCGGGAAAGCTTTGGGGCTTGACACAAAGCATAATGTAATCAGCGCTCTCAACTGCTTCCTTTAAGGTAAGGGCGATATGAGCGCCAAGAGATCTGTATTTTTCGATCTTTTCAACGTGTCTGTTGAAAAGAACTATGTCAGACATATCCTTGGAATTTGCAGTAATACCTAAAAGGGTAGCAGTAGCCATATTACCAACGCCGATAAAAGCAATTTTGCCAGACATGATATAAACCTCTCAAAGTACAAACTATTAAATTAATTATAACATTAATAAGTTAAAAAGTCAAATGAAAAGCAATATAAAAAGCAACTTTTTTGTAAAGATTTATCGCAATTTTCCTTTTTTGCTGGCTATTTCAAAAGCCATGACCGAAACTGCCGATGCGGAGGGAAGAGAACCCATAAATTCACGACCGTAGGGAATACGTACCGTTACGTCCGACATATCCAAAATCTTACGGGAAATGCCGCGCTTTTCGCCGCCGACAATAAGCAAGGTGGGCTTTGAAAAATCATGCTCATAAAGAGAAACGGAATCTCGGATGCCTGCACAAATTATCTCAAAACCATTGTCCTTAAATAGCTTTACTGCTTCTTCAGGATCAGAAATTGCTATTTTAGCAAGCTCGCTGGTGCCGGCAGAGCAACGGGCAACAGTGCCGGAAAGCTCCATCCAGTTTCGCTCGGGAAGAACTATTCCGTCAACTCCTGCGGCGTAAAGAGAGCGAACTGAGTATCCGAAATTATAAGGATCTTCAATGCCTTCAATAAGGGCAAAGAAATCGGCGTTTGTTAAAAAATTAACATTTAGGCTGAGGAGGGATCGTTTTGTGCAAAGCATGATAAGTCCGCCGTGTGTATTGCCCGAAACACATGAATCTATAAATTCTGCATCTGCGGAGGATAATTTAAATCCAAGCTCAGCAGCTGCATGCTTTAAAAATCCCAGCTCATGGGATTTTTTAACAGCGCGGGCGCCGTCATAATATACCGTGTCAATAATACGGTCGCTGGAGCCCTCGCGAATGGATTTAATAACGGCAGATATAGAGGTGATGCCTTCAAAAACGTCAAATTTAGAAATATCGTTGTTCATATAATATCTCCTAAAAGGTATTTTAACAATCGGAGCGTCATATATATTACCAATATAATAAATATAATGAGAGGTAACTGTAATGATGTATCTGGCGTCCGGTAAGGATCGTTGTGTGATATTGGGATTGTATATCGTTGAGAACAATGCAACTGTACGTGCCACCGCAACAAGATTTGGGATAAGTAAAAGCACAGTACATAAAGATGTAACTCAGGTTTTAAAAAACACTAATAAGTCATTGTATCTCGATGTTAAAAGTGTTCTTGAAAAAAATAAGGAGGAACGTCACCTGCGTGGAGGCGAAGCTACGAAAAAGAAGTACGAGGATAAGAGAATTATATAATTACAAATAAATAGAGAGAGTGACACCAATCTCTATATTGTCGAGTATCAGCTGTTTTTTTGTAAAAATACTGAAAATTGACAAAAAGAGAAGACTTTTTTATCAATATATATAATTATACAAAATCAAAATTTTGTATAATTTAGGGAATGGATTTTTACGAAAAATGCTCAAAAATCCTATTATCATTCTTTCGGGGACATTTTTATATAAACTCGTTAAGCAGACCGACTCTTCTCGGGTCGCTCTGCTTTGTTTTTGTTATAGTTAAATTTTAACATAACAAATAGCTTGTGTCAAGCATTCATTGAATTTGTTTTATAAGTATAACTATTATTTTCCATCCAACAATAAAGACTGCCCTTATACAAGGACAGTCTTTATATGAAAGTTGTTTTTATACTCGGGAATATGCGGAGAATCCGCCGTCTACGGGGATCACAGTACCTGTTACAAAGGATGCCGCAACGGGGTCGGTCAAAAACTTGAGTACGCCGAGAAGCTCGCGAGCTTCTCCGAATCTGCCCATAGGAGTAGCGGCGAGGATCTTGCCGGTTCTTGCGGTGGGAGTTCCGTCGGGATTGAAAAGAAGAGCTCTGTTCTGGTTGGTAGCGAAGAAGCCGGGAGCGATACCGTTAACTCTAATTCCCTCTTTAGCAAAATGAACTGCAAGCCACTGAGTAAAGTTGGAAACAGCTGCCTTTGCGGAGCTGTATGCGGGAATCTTTGTCAAGGGAGTGTAAGCATTCATAGAGGAAATGTTGATTATAGAACATCCCTCCTCTCCGATCATATCGGTGGCAAACACCTGTGTAGGAAGAAGCACACCCTTCATGTTAAGATCGAAAACAAAGTCAAATCCTGCCTCATTGAGGTTGAAGAAGGTGAGGATGTCATCGCGATTTTCGTCACCTGACTCAAAATACTCATGAGCAGTAGTAGCCTTAGGGCTGTTTCCACCTGCGCCGTTAATGAGAACTGTGCACTTGCCAAGCTCTGCAAGAACCTTCTGGTGAACCTGCTCAATACAAGCCTTATCAAGAACGTTGGTCATATAAGCCTTTGCAACTCCACCTGCAGCGCAAATTTCATCTGCAACAGCCGCAGCTGCAGCTTCGTTGAGATCGAGAAGAGCTACAGCATAGCCGTTCTTGGACATTTCCTTTGCGAACTCTGCACAGAGTACCCCGCCCGCACCGGTAACAACACATACTTTTTTCATTTTATTTACCCCGTAAACTTTAATAATTGATACAAGTATCATAATATTCTATAATCATTATAACACTTTTAAACAAAAAATCAATATACAAATTTGATTTTAGCTAAATTTTTATCATTTTATAATTTTTATTAGATTTTTATTAGACAAAAAAGCGGTTGCGAGTCCCTTTCGGGTTCGCAACCGCAATTTTTATTGTTTCACATGAATCTTGAAGTTTAGCAACCGCACTTGCCGCCCTTATCACCGTGAGGATGAGGAGGCTGTGCCGCAGTTGCGCAGGAAAACTCGGAAATCGGGAATGCCATAGCGCGGAAAACGCTGCAGGGATCATCGTTGGAGGGCGAAATGCACTCCTTGTCAGGAATAACGTACTCAGTAGCTGAGATTATAAACTGACCCGCGCGAACTATTCTCACGATTGAGAAGATACCGATGGATACTGCCAAAAATCTTCTGTCGTCATCGTCGTCGTGGCAAAGATGACCGTTCATAGTGTTTACCACTACCTCGGGAATATCGTGAGCGCAGCAACAGCAGCAGTTGCAGCACTCGTTGATGCTCTCAAGCACGTTAACTCCGAGAACGATTGGCTCTGCTACCTCGATAACGGCGGTGGGCAGATTGTTTTCCTTGCAGCAGGGCTCAACGCTGGCGCAGAAATCCGAGATGTCTCCGCCGCCGCGGAAGGTGCTTACGTTGCAATCGCCACCGTAAAGAATGACCTTCTTATCAAGTACGGCGATGCCCTCAAATTCTTGAGCGCGACCGTTTCCGATGCACGCCTCAAATACGAGCTTAACGTAGAAACGGATGTTGATGGTGTAAAAGCCTCTGTTGAACTGTACGGGATCAAGGCTAATGTGAGTTTTTGCGATGCAGGCGCTCTTAACTCTGACGCTTCCGGTGTGCTCGATTATTTCCCTGCCGAAATCTGTCAGAAATACTCTTGCGTTTTCAAAGCAATCACGGTCTCTGCACGAGTCAAGTATTCTGTTAGTCTCTATACAAACAGTTTCCGTGCCTTTAGCGGGGCCGCATGAAAATCTGTTGTCTTGCATAATTTTTCCCCCTATATGTTTGGTGAAAAGCAAAAATGCTTTTCTCAATACCATTTTATGTCGAAAGGTGGGATATGTTACACTTTATTGAAGAAAAAAGACCTTGGAACAATTCCAAGATCTTTTTTGTTTTATTAATAGAAGGTTGCAACCTCTTTTTCGGGCTTGTCGGTGTATGCACTACTTTCAGCGTAAAGCACGGGACCGGGTCTGCCGTAAAGACGGTTCTTTTCTATTTTGATTTTGCCTTGAACGTTGATCCAATCGTAATTTTTGTATGCAACGTTGGACTTGAACTTACAAACCAGTCCGCTATATGCAATATCATCAACACAGCAGGTCATAACGTGGCGACCGATAACGATAGCATCCTTACCAAGCTGCAAATCTCTTGCAACAACGCCTCTGAACTTAACGGTCTTGCCCTCGTATTTTTCCATTTCTTCGGTGAGGTCTCTGTACCAAACGGCGTAATCATCGTCACCAATAACGATAACGGGCGCGTCAATGTCGAAAGGCAGAGGATCTTCAATCTCGTCATATTCAACGTGGCCGTCGGGATAATCGTAGGTGATGGTAGCGCGGCGAGAAATTCCGCGAACTATCTTGTGAACCTCGTCCTTGTCGATGGAGTCGGGGGTACGGTTGAGAACGATCATCTCGCAGGACATAAGCTTATCAACCATAAGGCTTCTCATATTCTGATTGTATGCGAAGAAGGTGTTTGCATCGGCAAACATCATGTTCTGGAAGATAAACCAATCCTTGGGGAGATTGTTGTAGAGTGTGCCCAGCTGCCACATGCCGTTGTATTCGATAATTACACGGTCGATGAGGTGACCCTGGCGGCAAGCCTCCAGCTTTTCGGCGGTAACGTCGCTTTCGCTATCAAGAGTTGCAAAGTAAATGTTCTTGCAGGGAAATTCGGAAACGTCAAGCTCCTCAATTCCCTCCTCGCAGAGGATGATGAGGGTCTTTTCACCGGTGTTGAAGCGCTCGTCTGCCATGGACTCCTGAATTATGTGGGTTTTACCGCCCTCAAGGAAGCCGGTAAAAAGATATACGGGAATAGTAGGTTGTGCCATTGTAATCTACCTTTCTCAATGAAATCAAGCCAATTCGACGCCCAAAGCCTCGCCGATGGCGTTCTTATCAAGCTTGGATCCGATAACGCAAAGGCGACCGATAACAGCGGCTCCGCCGAAACGAACGTCGCTCTCGCCGGGGATGTAGTCGAAGTGGATCCATCTACCGTCGTCGGATGCGATAATTCCCTTTGCGCGCAGAACCATTCCGTACTTTTCGGTGTCGGTGAAGCCGTCAAGTGCCGCGCGGAGAGCGTCGGCGTTGAACTTCTTGGTGGTTTCTGCACCGTAGCTTACGAATACCTCGTCGGCGTGATGGTGGTGTCCGTGCTCGTGGTGGTGACCGCAAGAGCAGTTGCCGTGCTCATCGTGCTCGTGATGGTGATGCTCGTGCTCGTGGCAGTGGCACTCCTCACCGTGCTCGTGGTGGTGATGCTCATGATCGTGATCGTGGTGACAGCACTCGCCGTGGTGGTGATGTCCGTGATGATGGTGATGCTCGTGTGCCTCCTCGGCAAGCTCGTTCATTTCTGCTTCAAGGGTGGATTTTCTCTCCATAGCCTCAAGAAGCTGTGCGCCCGAAAGCTCCTCCCAAGGGGTAGAAACGATAACCGCGGTAGCGTTATGCTCTTTGAGAAGCGCTACGCAATCTGCTATCTTCTGATCGGTCATCTTTCCTGTGTGGCTGAGTACGATACAGCCTGCATTCTCAAGTTGATCGTTAAAGAACTCGCCAAAGTTCTTCATGTGCATTTTGCACTTGTTAGCGTCAACAACGGTGGTAAATCCGTTAAGAACTGCGCCCTCGGTGTCTGCATTTTGGACCGCCTTTATAACGTCGGAAAGCTTACCAACGCCCGAAGGCTCGATAAGAATGCGGTCGGGGGTGTATTCGTTAATAACCTTCTTGAGAGCAAGTGCGAAGTCGCCAACGAGGGAGCAGCAGATACAACCCGAGTTCATTTCGTTGATCTTAATTCCCGCCTCAGCCAAGAATCCGCTATCAATACCGATCTCGCCGAATTCGTTCTCAATAAGAACTATTTTTTCGCCGTGATAGGCTTCTTCAATAAGCTTTTTGATAAGGGTGGTCTTTCCTGCACCGAGAAAGCCCGAAAATATGTCAATTTTAGTCATTTTTGCGCCTTTCTAATATAAATTAAATATAACAAAAGAATTATAACCCCAAAACGGGCAAAAGTCAATGATTTTTGAAAAATTACTTGCTTCCCGTAGAGCCAAAGCCGCCTGCGCCGCGCACCGTTTCGGATAGCTCGTCGCATACGTCAAATTCAGCGGCATAAAAAGGCACAAATGAGATCTGTGCAATTCTCTCTCCGCTCTCAACGCTCTGGGATACAGTGCCGTGATTGTGAAGCGCAACCATTATCTCGCCGCGGTAGTCGCTGTCGATAACGCCCACCTTGTTAGCGGGAGCAAGACCGCGCTTGGTAGCCATTCCGCTACGGGCAAAAATAAGACCTACAAGACATTCAGGGATAGCCATAGCGATTCCTGTGTGAATAAGCTTGGTTTCGCCGGGAGCGATAATTGCAGGCTCGTCAAGGAGCGCGTAAAGGTCAGCACCTGCCGAAAACTCGGTGCCGTATGTCGGAATTATTGCTCTTTCATCAAGCTTTTTGATCTCAACTTTAGTTTTCATAATTTTTTCTCCAAATTAATTCAATATAATATAACTATATTTTATCAAAAAATAATTAAGAAATGGTTAACAAGAAAAATTTTGCAACAAAAAAATAAAGAATATCATAATTTTTCCCCTTGTCGTATATATTAAAGTACAGGCTGTTCGGGGGCTACAAAAGACCGAAAAAGGCATCAAAAACGGCAAATTCCGCAAATGGGGTTGACAAATAAGAGTTTTTGGTGTAAAATAGATGTATATTTCACTACGACAGAGGTCGATTTTGCAGAAAGGAGTCACACCGATGAGAGTTTCACGTGGTCTTGAATATGCGGTTTCGAAAAGCGGCGTGGCTATTTTGCGCAGCATCGGCAACTGCACCGACGAGCATATCGTCGTGCCCTCTGCGGTTGAGGGTTACCCCGTAGTAGGCGTTGCGGAAAAGGCTTTTGCTCGCTCTACACAGATAAAGAGCGTAACTCTTCCCGCCTCGGTCAGATTTATTGAGGCGCAGGCATTTGCTTGGTGCCGCGAGCTGACCTATGTTAAGCTGACAAGCACTCACGAGATAGGCACACGCGCCTTCATGGGTTGCGACAAGCTTTCTTGGGTTGACCTCGGTAACGCCCTTGAGGAGATTGGCGAAAAGGCGTTTGCATACTGCCCCGCTCTTTCAAACGTCGATCTTCCCGACACCGTGAGCCGTCTTTGCTCGGCTGCCTTTGAGGGCTGCAGAAATCTTTGCACCGCTTCTCTTTCCCGTAGCCTCAAGATTATTGAAAACAGTACCTTCTACGCTTGCGAGAGCCTTCGCCGCGTTGAGCTTCCTTCAAAGCTTGAATACATCGACGAATGCGCCTTTGCTTACTGCTCGTCCTTGGTAGATATGGACGTTCCCGCAAAGACCGTCATCAACAATCAGGCATTCTTCGAGTGCAGAAGCATCGCATACGAAGTGCGAGTTTCTTAATTTAAATAAATATGAAAAAGGAACAGATTTTAAAAATCTGTTCCTTTTTTATGCTTTAGAAGAAGCTCAACTGGTCGGTTTCGTCAAGACCTTCAAGAACCTTATTGTTTCTAAGGACTTCGATAACCGATTTGGTCAGCTTTGCTCTTATCTGGAGATCTTCTACCGAGAAGAAGGGTTCTTCCGCTCTCGCCGCAACGATATTAGCCGCCGCGTTTTCACCAAGACCGCTGAGAGCCGAGAAAGGCATTCTTATAGCGCCGTTTTCGGGCACAAACGCCGAGGACTCGGACTTGATAATGTTGATGGGAAGGAACTTGATTCCTCTCGCCATAGCCTCGTTTATAAGCTGGAGTGTGGGGATACTTGCCTGCTCCTTGGGGGTGACCTCTTTCTTTTCTCTCGTTCTCTGCTCGATGTCCTTGATGGTTGCCTGAACTCGGCTTCTGCCGCCCATAACTATCTCGGCATCAAAGCCGCCGGGAGCAACGGTGAACATAGCGCAATAGAACGCGATGGGGATATGCACCTTGTACCAGCCAAGACGGATAGCCGACATAACGTATGCCGCCGCATGCGCCTTGGGGAACATGTACTTGATCTTCTTACAAGAGCCGATATACCAATCGGGAACGCCTGCGGCAACCATTTCCTCCTCCCACTCGGGGGTGAGACCCTTGCCCTTTCTGACCGATTCCATTATCTTAAAGGCGTGGGATTTTTCAACGCCGTAGGCGATAAGGTCGTTCATGATGTTGTCTCGACATCCGATAACGTTGGAAATGTTACACACGCCTTGATTTATAAGGTCTTGGGCGTTACCTGACCAAACGTCGGTGCCGTGGGAAAGTCCCGAGATCTGCAAAAGGTCGGAGAAGGATTTAGGCTTTGCCTCCTCAACCATCTTGATAACGAATCTTGTGCCAAACTCGGGCAGACCGTATGTTCCGATGTTACAGTTTATATCGTCGGGAGAAACTCCGAGAGATTTGGTGGACAAGAACAGCTCGTAAACCGACTTATCGTTCATAGGCACGTCCATAACGTTGGTGTTGCCCGAGTACTTTTCCAGGTACTTATATTTGGTCGGCATATCGTGTCCAAGCTCGTCAAGCTTCAAGAGCGTATCGTGGAGATACTCGAAGGTGAAGTGGGTTGTTACAATGTCGGAGTTGGGGTCGTCTGCGGGGTGCTGTACGGGGCAGAAATCGTAGATCTCATACTGCTTGGGAACAACGACGATACCGCCGGGGTGCTGACCCGTGGAGCGCTTAACGCCAACACAGTTGGAAACTATTCGGTTTACCTCGGCACGAGGGAGGCTGATTCCCTTTTCCTCAAGGAATTTCATAACGTAACCGTAGGCGGTCTTATCGGCAAGAGTACCGATAGTTCCCGCACGGAACACGTTCTCCGCGCCAAACAATTCCTCGGTGTACTTATGCACCTTACCCTGAACCTCTCCCGAAAAATTAAGGTCAATATCGGGGGATTTATCTCCGTAGAATCCAAGGAAGGTTTCGAAAGGTATGTGATGACCGTCCGCTTTCAGCTTTTGTCCGCAGTTAGGACAATTTCTGTCGGGCAAGTCAAAGCCCGAGCCAGCCTTATCCGGGTTGGAAAAATCGTTGTACTGACAGTTGGGGCACCAATAGTGAGGAGGCAGAGGGTTAACCCCGGAAATTCCCGCCATTGATGCTACGAAGGACGATCCAACCGAGCCACGGGAGCCCACCAGAAAGCCGTTCTGCTCACTGTACCAAACCAACTTCTGCGCGATCATATAAAGCACCGCAAAGCCGTTTTTGATGATAGAGGTAAGCTCCTTATCAAGTCTCTGCTCAACTATTTCGGGGAGAGGGTCGCCATACATGGATTTTGCTCGCTCGTAGCAAATTCTGGTAAGGTCTTCCTCCGCGCCCTCCATGTCGGGGGTAAAAGTACCCTTGGGGAAAGGACGGATGTCGCTCTCTATCATATCGTTTATCATATTTGTGTTCTTTACAACAACCTCGTAAGCCTTTTCTTTTCCGAGGTATGAGAATTCCTCCAGCATTTCCTCGGTGGTGCGGTAATAGAGGTGAGATTCGCTATCGAAATCCTTAAATTTCTGACCTGCAAGCAAAATTTTGCGGTAAAGCTCGTCCTCGTCATTTAAGAAGTGAGCGTCACAGGTTGCAACTACAGGCTTGTTGTATTTTTCGCCCAGCTCAACGATCCTGCGATTGAGATTGCGAAGATCCTCCTCGTCCTTTGCTCTTTCCTCTCTTATAAGGAATCGGTTGTTGGAAATGGGCTGGATTTCAAGATAATCGTAGAAATTCACTATCTCCTCGATCTCGGCTTCGGGTCTGTTTTCAAGAATTGCGGTAAAAAGCTCGCCCGCCTCGCATGCAGAGCCGATTATAAGGCCCTCACGGTGCTTTTCAAGTTCGGTCTTGGGAATTCTCGGGTGTCGCTTATAATACTTCAAAAATCCGAAGGAAATGAGCTTATAGAGGTTTTTAAGACCGATCTTGTTCTTTACAAGAATGATCTGATGGTAGGGCTTGAGGTTGAAGGGGTTAGAATTTGCGCTCATATCGCGCTTTAACTGCTCAAAGCTCTTAATATCCTGCTCTCGCATAGATGCGGTCATCTTTACGTAGATAGCCGCAAGCATAGCCGCGTCATCGCAGGCTCTGTGGTGGTTAAAGTCACCAAGACCGTAGTGCTCTGCCAAAATGTCAAGCTTATGCTTTTTGAGGTCGGGATTTATGTATCTGGAAAGCGCGACCGTGTCGAGGTAGGGGTTGGGGAAATCCATGCCGCACTTCTCTGCCGCGTAACGGATAAAGCCCATATCAAAGCTTGCGTTGTGTGCGACGAGAAGCTTTTTCTTTTCGCTTTCACGGTCACCGATAAATGCGAAGAAGGCTTCAAGAGCATCCTTGATCTTGGGCGCGTCTGCAACCATTTCGTCGGTAATGCCGGTAAGATTTACTATTTCCTCGGGAATCGGAATTTCGGGGTTGACGAAGGTATTAAAGGTGTCGATAACCTCGCCGCCATTAATCTTTACAGCACCGATCTCGGTGATTCGGCAGTTCTTTACGGAAAGACCCGTAGTCTCAATATCGAAAACTATAGTCTCCTCGTCAAAATCCTCGTTGTAGCTGCCGTAAAGCGCACCTGCGGTATCGTTTACGAAGTAAGCCTCGACGCCGTAGATGACCTTCTGACCTAGCTTTTCTGAGGCAAGCATCGCATCCTGATAGCCCTGCACCGTGCCGTGGTCGGTAATAGCAACTGCGGGGTGTCCCCAAGCCTTTGCCTGCTTGACGGCCACGTCGGGCGGAATAAGAGCATCCATGTGGGACATCTGGGTGTGCAGGTGAAGCTCAACGCGCTTGACGGGAGCGTTATCTACTCTCAAGAGCTTCTTGATTTTTGCAATATTATTGAAATAAAACTGGAAATCTGTTCCCTCGGTTCTATCCTTGCGTAGTTCCTTCTTGGCATATCCTTTGAGAGCCAAAACCGCGCCGTTTTTAACGTTTGCGGATATCTCCTCGGCATCCTCAAGGGTTGCAAAGCATTTGACCTCAACAGATGAGTTGCCGTCGCTGATTGCGAAGGAGATATTCATCTTGTCTCCCGAGCGGCTGGGCTCCTGGGTGTAATCGAATACCGTTCCGAGGATAACTATATTTCGCTGGGGCTTGTTTATGTCTGAAATGGGTGTAGGCTCGATGGTAAAGGGCTCGCCGTAAACGTATTCGGGCTCGGAGATGTCAAACGTACCGTTACCGATTTTGCAGATTCCGTTTTCTACGGTTGCAACCGCATTTTCGTCGAACAAAGTGGTCTTTCTGGGGAGCATATTTGCTTCCTCGTCGGATGGAGGCGTAGAGGTCAGCCTTTGAGCCATTCTTGCATCATATGCCTTTGCCTCTGCTGTCATTCTCTTGTCGAAATCTTCCAGATACTTTTCAAGAGAATTGTTGCTGGCGAGGAATATTTCATCGTTAGTATGTACGATATTTACCTTGATGTTGATTCCGAATTCAGAAAGAATAATTCCCTGCATAACTCCCGGAGTTCTTCCGTCATAAAGCAATTTTACGCCGTTTTCGGTAAATGGAATTTCTATATTTAAAGTGTTATTTTCAAGATTATATCTGTATTTGTTGAAAAATCCCATTGCAACAATTCCGATCTTTTCGGTTTCCTTAAGCAGATCGGGAATGTAACTGCTATCGAAAAGCTCTCGGGGATAGTGAGGCATTATCTTGACCCAAGAGAGCTGATATGCCTTTGCTATTTCCGTTTCGATTCGGTAGAGGGTTTCCTTGTCGATAAGCATGGGAAAATCGGCCGACACCTGCAAAATGCGGTTTGCTTTGTCGGCCTGGATCTTAATATTTTGAGCGCGGTTTAGAATTTCTTCGACGAGCTCATCGGCTTTGTATTTTTCAAAAATCTGTAAAAACGTCTTTGCCATACTTAAGAAAATTTTTCTTCCTTGATTTTTTTGATTTCTTTAATGAGTGTGGGGATTATCTCGCTTTCCTTGATCTTACCCAAGGGTTGTCCGTGAGCGAAAAGCAGAGCCTCTCCGCGACCTCCCGCGATGCCGAGGTCGGCTTCGTGTGCTTCTCCGGGTCCATTTACAATACAGCCCATGAGAGCCACGGTAATAGGCAGATCGTCAAGCTTTTCTGCGGCAATCGCCTCCGAGAAATGAGCGGACAAGGATATAAGATCGATCTTTGTTCTTCCGCAGGTGGGACAGCTTACTATATTCATGCCGCACTGCCCTTCGATATTCAAGGCGTTAAGCAAAGCCTTTGCAGCTCCAACCTCGTTTACGGGGTCTGCGGTGAGAGAAACTCTCAGGGTGTCACCAATTCCGTCGCAAAGCAGAGAGCCTATACCGATAGCGCTCTTTATAGTGCCTCGTCTTTCATCTCCTGCCTCGGTAACGCCAATATGTATGGGATAGTCGCAACGCTCGGCAACAAGACGGTTAGCGGCTATCATTGTGGACACATCGGAGGACTTTATTGAAATAGCGGTGTCGTAAAAGTCATATTTTTCAAGTATAGACGCGTGATAGAGCGCACTTTCGCAGAGTGCCTCGGGAGTGGGAGATCCGTGCTTGGCAAGAATATGCTTTTCTACCGATCCGCTGTTAACACCGATTCGTATAGGAATATTTCTTGACTTGCAGGCGTCAACTACCGCCTTGACTCTCTCCTCGTCGCCGATGTTTCCGGGGTTGATGCGAATTTTATCAACTCCATATTCGGCAGACTTGAGAGCTGCGCGGTAGTCGAAATGAATGTCAGCCACTATGGGAGTGCGAATGCCCGACTCTTTGATGAATCTGACGGTTTCAGCCGCCTCCTCGTCGGGAACGGTAATTCTTACCACGTCACAACCTGCGCTCGCAAGTCTTTTTATCTGTTCAAGAGTATCAGATGCGTCCTTGGTGTCGGTGTTGGTCATAGATTGAATGGCGATCTTATTTTCTCCGCCTATTTTGATACCGCCAACGGTGATCTCTCTTGTTTTACGTCTGATTTTATTGTAGATCATATTTTTGTTCCTTGTTAATATCAGAAAAGGTTAATAATGTCCTTGAGGGTAACGATAAGCATAAGTCCGAGCAGAGCGAGGAGTCCTACGGTGTTGATCATTCCCTCTACCTCTCGTTTTACGGGCTTTCTGCGGATCATTTCGATTAAAAGGAAGATTATTCTTCCTCCGTCCAGCGCAGGCAGAGGCAAGAGATTGAATACGCCGAGATTCATGGTTATGAGTGTGAAAAGATGCAACAGCGAATAGAATCCTATGCTTGCCGCATCACCCACGGCGCCTGCCATACCGATGGGACCTGAAACCGCTTCTGCGCCATATCGACCTGTCAGCATATCCTTGATCCCATCGATTATTACCTTAACGGTTGAGAATGATCTGAATATTGAGTGCTTTACTATCGAAACAAAGGAAACATCTTCCCTTTTAACGTAGAAATCTCTGTTTCCTATGGTGGTACCTGCGGTTTCCTCTGTCGGAAATTGTACGTCCTCGAGAAGTACTCGCTCGCCATCTCTTACAACCAGAATGTCGATAGGCTCATAGCCGTTGTTGAGTATTTCGTAAACGACCTCTTGGCCTGTATGGACGTAAATGCCATCTATTCTTACGATACGGTCGCCTTCCATCAGCTTATCATTGGAGGTTGCCTCCTCAAAGAAGGTGTCAACCACGTTAGATGCGAGGTATCCGTCCTGCACACAGTCGATACCGACCATGGTGAACATACAAAGAATTCCAAGCATGATGTTCATAGTAGCGCCTGCAACGGTTATAATCAATCTTTTCCATACTGCCTTATTGCAGAAGGCGTTTACATCAGTAGAGGCTTCGTCCTCGCCTGCCATTCGTACATATCCGCCAATGGGAAAGGCTCTGATGCTAAATACCGTTTTAGAGGGCTTTTCCTCGTCGGGTTTCTCTGCATTGAGCTTTTTTGCCGATTCGTCTATCTCGGGTGAATGAAATGTATCTCCAATCTCGCTTTGGTTCTTTGTTTTATTTTTCTTTTTGGCGGTAGTGAATATAGCGGGCCCCATGCCGATGGAAAACTCATAAACCGTGACATTGAATAGTCTCGCAAATAAAAAGTGTCCAAGCTCGTGAATAACTACCATAATGCTGAGCAACAAAAGTGTCAGCAATAAATACCAAACTATATCCATTAAATTCTCCGTGAAAAATTATCTATGAGAGCGATTCTCTCCTGTGTAAGAACTCTTGCGCGGTTTGCGGCTGCAAGTATATCATCAAGCTTTCGAGCATTTTTACATTCGTTCATGGAGTCTACTACCGAGCAAACGATTTCGAAAATATCGTAAAAACCGATCTTCTTTTCAAGGAATGCCGCAACCGCCTCCTCGTTTGCTGCGTTGAGCGTAGCAGGAACTGCACCGCCAAGCGCGATAGCCTCGAATGCCTTTGCGAGAAGTACAAAGGTGTCGGGATCAGGCTTTTTGAACGTGAGCTGTCCTGTCGAGAAAAGGTCAAGCTCTTCTGTTGTCGCTTCTCCTCTTTCGGGATGGGTGAGTGCGTATTGAACACAGTGTCTCATATCGGGTACTGACATCTGCGCGATAATACTATTGTCTACAAACTCAACCGCAGAGTGAATAATGCTTTCTCTATGCACTACTACCTTGATCTGCTCGGGTTTTACGCCAAATAAGTGCACCGCCTCAATAACCTCAAAGCCCTTATTCATAAGCGTTGCACTGTCAACGGTTATTTTTGCACCCATAGACCAGGTGGGGTGTGCTAAAGCCGAATCAAGAGTTGCAGTCTTTAACTGCTCTTTATTATAGCCAAAGAAAGGCCCTCCAGAAGCGGTAAGTATTAAATTTTTTATCTCGCTCTTTTTACCCGAGCGGAGGCACTGGAATATTGCGCAATGCTCACTGTCAACGGGAAGTATTTCATTTCCGCTCTCGCGTGCCGCATCCATTACGATTTCGCCGCCTACAACGAGGGATTCCTTATTTGCAAGTGCCAGCTTCTTTTTAGCGTGAAGAGTTGCCAGGGTGGGCTTGAGTCCTGCTTCGCCAAGTATTGAGTTTTCAACTACTTGACCGCTCTCGCTTTCTCCATTGGTTTCGGCAATCATTTCGCAGATGCCTTCTGTGCCGCCATAAACCTTGATATTTGTGTCTTTAAGTCTTTCTTTAAGGTCATTTGCGGCATCGACGTCACTCATAGCGCAGGCCTTGACGCCAAATAAGCGAGCCTGCGCCTCTACTCTCTTGGAGTTTTTGTGTGCCGAAAGCGCATCTACCTTTACGTTAAACTTTTTTGCTACGTCGATAGCCTGCTCTCCGACCGAACCGGTAGATCCGAGAACGATCATTGAGGGTTTGTTATCTTTCATTTGTATTCATCCTTAGCTTATAATTGTGGGAAGAAGATCAAAATAGGGGCAGGTGCAAACAATAGCGAGGATTAAGCAGTTTGCCAGAGCAGAGTCGAATCTGTCAAGCATACCTCCATGACCGGGGAAGAATTTTCCGTAGTCCTTGATGCCGTAATTTCTCTTAATTACAGACAACATAAGGTCGCCTATCTGTCCAAATATGGGAATAAAAATTCCAAATATTGCAAATGCTAAATAGTTAGCCTGTATTACACCCTCTCCTCCTTCCGGCTTGAAGAAGGTCGAAACTACAAAGGCGAAAAGAATAACAGTGATGGCACCACCAATCGTTCCTCCGATCGCGCCCTCAATGGTTTTCTTGGGACTGACCGCAGGGATAAGCTTGTGCTTTCCAAAAAATCTACCTGTGAAGTATGCAAAGGAGTCAGTTATCCAAGCCACCATAAAGGGCAAGAAAACAAGATATTGTCCGTTAGCAGCAGCATTTCTAATGTAGATCAAAGCGGTAAAACCGGAATTTGCAAATATAAACATTGCAATGAGCAGTCCGGCATCTGCTATATTAAGCGTCTTGTTTGCGAAAACCGCAACCGAGAAAACGTATAGAGTTACAAGAATGCAAACGATAGCACCAACGGTAAATGTACTTTGGGGATTGTCGGTATGAGTGGCATATCTGGTGTACAGAGGCATTATCATACTTGCTGCGCAGAGCGGTATTGTGAGGAAAAAGTTTTTCTTTTGTCCAATACAACGTATTGATTCAAAAACTGCAATTATGATGCAAACGCCTATCAATGCGGCAGATACCCAAGTGTGGCTGAATATCACCATAGGAATAAATACGCAAAGTGCAACTATAGCAGTAATAATTCTTATAAGCATGTCGTTTAGTCCTTTTTATTGGTGTTTTTGTCAAGTCCGCCAAAGCGGCGTTTTCTGGAATAAAATTCGGTAATGGCACGGTCGATCTCCTCCGGACCAAAGTCGGGCCAAAGAGTATCTGCAAAATAAAGCTCCGAATATGCCGCTTGCCAAAGCAAGAAGTTTGATATTCTAAGGTCACCTCCCGTTCTTACGATAAGGTCGGGGTCGGGACATTTTCCTGTATAAAGTGCAGAGTTTATATCATCGGGAGTGACTTCCTTCTTGCCTTCTGCAATGAGCTTATTGACCGCGTTTGTGATTTCAAGGCGAGATCCGTAGTTGACTGCTACGTTTAAAACACCGCTTCGGTGTTCGGTAAGCTTTTCGATAGTCTTGATCTTTGCTTTCAGCGAGAAATTCAGAACGCTGGTATCTCCTATAAACTTAACTCTGCCAATTCCCTCTGCTTTCTCATCAGAGAAAAAGTTGTCGAGATACTGCTCAAGGAGAGCCATAATGGCATCGACCTCTTTTTTAGGCCGCTTCCAGTTTTCGGTAGAGAAAGCATAGACTGTAATATATTCTATTCCTATCTTTCGGCAATATTCCACTACGTTGATAAAAGACTTAACTCCTATCTTATGTCCTTCCTCTCTGGGGAGTCCTCTGGAGGTCGCCCATCTGCCGTTTCCGTCCATAATGAAGGCTATATGCTTCAGTCTTTCATCGACCTTATAAATCTCTTTGCTCATAATACTCCGTCCAAAATTCCGAATTTAGAGTTTATCAAACTGCAATTAAAGCGGAAGCATTCCCTTCCGCTTTAATACTGATCCGCAGGATCAAACCTTCATGATGTCCTTTTCCTTAGCGGTTGTAATGGTTTCAATATTCTTGATATATTTGTCGGTGAGATCCTGAACGGCCTTTTCCGCGTTTTTAACGTCATCCTCGGTAAGAAGGCCGTCCTTCTTCTGCTTCTTGATATCGTCGTTAGCGGCTCTTCTGAGGTTTCTTACTGCAACCTTAGCCTCCTCGCCCATCTTCTGCACCTGCTTTGCCAGCTCTTTACGTCTCTCCTCGGTAAGCTGGGGGAATACAAGACGGATGATCTTACCGTCGTTAGAGGGGTTTATACCAATGTCGGAGGTCTGGATAGCCTTTTCCATAGCCTTGAGGGTGCTTGCATCGTAGGGGATGATCTCAAGGGTCTTTGCATCAGCAACTCTTACGTTAGCCATTGCGGTGATCTCTGCGGGAGAGCCCCAGTAGTCAAAGGTTACGCGAGCGAGCACTGCGGGATTAGCCTGGCTTGCACGGATGGAAGCGAGGTTAGACTCGTAAGAAGCGATGGATTTCTGCATTTTTGTTTCAAGTTCTTTAGTGTTATAGTTCATAAATATAAATCCTTTCTATGTATAAGGTTAATTTATTATTTGTGCATTTTTGTTCCTGTGGTGTTACCCATGACCGCACGATAGATGTTCTCGGGGTCGGAGAGTGCAAAGGCATAGCAATCGATATCGTTTTCATTGCAGAAGGAAACGGCGGTAAGATCGAATGCCTTAAGATCCTTATCAAGGATCTCTGCGTATGTTACGTCATCGTATCGGGTGGCAGTAGGATCCTTTTTGGGGTCCGCGGTATAAAGACCGTCTATATTCTTTGCCATGAGTACGATGTCTGCACCGATCTCTGCGGCACGAACCACTGCGGGGGTATCGGTCGAGAAATAAGGAGCACCAAGTCCACCCCCGAAGATAACTACCTTTCCTTCGGAGAGATATCTATCAGCATCTCTCTGGGTGTAGAAATCTGCAAATGTGTTCATTTCAACAGAGGAAAGCACCTTTGCATCAATTCCGTGTCGAATGAATGCATCCTGGAGAGCCAAGGAATTGATAACAGTTGCCAGCATACCCATATGGTCTGCTCTTGCTCTGTTCATGCCAACGCCCTTTCTTGCACCGCGCCAGATGTTGCCTGCGCCAACAATGATGGCAACTTGCACGCCTGCCTTGAGGCACTTATCGATGGAGTCGACAACCTTGTCAACAAAATCAAAATCGAGAATGTCGGTCTCGCATCCGTTTTTAAGAGCTTCGCCTGAAATTTTAACTAAAATACGGTTATAAATAGGTTTAGACATCGCTATTCCCCCAATGTATAAATTCTACCAAATATTTTACTACTTTTTTTGTGATTTGTAAACACCTTTTTTGTAAATATTTTATATATTATTATATTTTTTATAAAATTATATTAAAATTGACTATGATCCCAGATGATATATCTCACCTAAATTCGAAAAATGACCGCAGAAGCGGTCATTTTTCGAAATCCAATATATTATCTTCTCTTCTCTGCAATTTCAAGGAGAAGCTCGCTGATGAACTGATCGACACTCATAGCACCCTTTTCGCCCTCTTTTCTGGAACGAACTGCGACTGTGTTGCTATCAACCTCTTTTGCACCTACAACGATCATGTAGGGGAGCTTTTCGAGCTGAGCGTTACGGAGCTTGTATCCGATAGTCTCGTTTCTCTTATCTACCTCGCAACGAATACCGAGAGCGGTGAGTCTATTTGCAATATTCTCGCAGTATTCAACCTGCTCGTCGCCGATGGGTAGCATTCTGACTTGAACGGGAGCCATCCAGGTAGGAAGTGCGCCTGCATACTTCTCAAGAAGGAGCGCGAGAGTTCTTTCGTAGCAGCCCATAGAGGTACGGTGTATGATATAAGGAGTCTTCATGGTGTTGTCGGAATCAACGTATTCCATACCAAACTTCTTTGCAAGGAGCATGTCAACCTGAATGGTAACGATAGTGTCCTCCTTACCGAATACGTTCTTCATCTGGATGTCGAGCTTAGGACCGTAGAACGCCGCCTCGTCTATGCCGATAACGTAGTTGCCCTTGCCGAGGTTTTCGTCAAGAAGCTTTTCCATAATGCTCTGTGCCTCATCCCACTGCTCTGCAGTTCCCTCATACTTGTCGGTACGCTTGGGATCCCACTGAGAGAAACGGAAGGTGCAATCCTCAAGAAGTCCGAGAGTTTCGAGGCAATGGAGAGCAAGGTCAAGACAGCCCTTGAACTCATCTGCAAGCTGCTCAGGACGAAGAATGAGGTGACCCTCGGAAATGGTGAACTGACGAACACGGATAAGACCGTGCATCTCTCCGCTCTCCTCGTTTCTGAAGAGTGTGGAGGTCTCGCCAAGTCTCATGGGAAGGTCTCTATACGAGCGCTTTTTGTTGAGGAATACCTGATACTGGAAGGGGCAGGTCATAGGACGGAGAGCGAAGCATTCTTTGTTTTCATCATCTGCATCGCCGAAAATAAACATACCATCTCTATAGTGATCCCAGTGACCGGAGATCTTATAAAGATCTCTCTTTGCCATAAGGGGAGTCTTGGTGAGCTGGTAGCCTCTTCTCTGTTCCTCGTCCTCGATCCAACGCTGGAGAGTCTGAATAACTCTTGCACCCTTAGGCATAAGGACGGGGAGACCCTGACCGATAGCGTCAACGGTGGTGAAGTATTCAAGTTCACGTCCAACCTTGTTATGGTCGCGCTTTCTTGCCTCTTCAAGCATGGTAACGTATGCATTTAGCTCGTCCTTGGAGGGGAATGCAAGACCGTAGATTCTCTGGAGCTGCTTGTTGTTCTGGTCGCCCTTCCAATAAGCACCTGTGCACTGAGTAAGTTTGAATGCCTTTACCGCACCGGTTGCAAAGAGGTGAGGACCTGCGCAAAGGTCTGTGAACTCGCCCTGACGGTAGAAGCTGATAACAGCATCCTCGGGAAGCTCCTCGATAAGCTGAACCTTGTAAGGCTCGTCCTTTTCCTGCATAAATGCAATTGCCTCAGCTCTGGGAAGCTCAAAACGCTCGATCTTAAGGTTTTCCTTAACGATCTTCTTCATCTCTCCCTCAAGTGTCTTGAGAACTTCGGGGGTAAAGGGTACTTCGCTGTCGAAGTCGTAATAGAACCCGTCATCGATAGCGGGTCCGATGGTGAGCTTGGTCTGGGGGTAAAGTCTCTTTACCGCCTGTGCGAGTATGTGGGATGCGGTGTGTCTGAATACGTGTGCGCCTGCCTTGTCTGCGAAGGTGAGGAGGTCAACGTCAGCATCAGCCGCGATAGAATAGTTGAGGGCAACGGTCTCGCCGTTAACAGTTGCGGCGATAACACTTCTCTCTACCATTCCGAATGCTTCTTTAGCTGCATCGTATACCGTCACAGGGGCGTCGGATTCGAAAATCTGAGAACCAAAATTAATTTTCATGTTTTTACCTTTTCCTTTATGTTGAATATATTTTTAACTAAAAAAATAAACCCCGAACACAAAAAACTGTGTTCGGGGTGCATATGCACGGTTCCACCCGAGCTTTTAACTCATTTTTATTAAATTGGACACAAAAGTGGTACCCTATAGCACTGCGCAAAAAACTCTCAGCAATCCGTTTTCTCTCTGTGTACGCTTGATATTATAGGACGTGTCTTTCGGTATTTTATCTGCGGGAACGATTGTATGCGGAGGTGGGGTTAACTACCTCTCTCCAATCGAGGTCACCGCGGTCGAGTGCCATAATAATGACCTCTGCGGTTGCGATGTTGGTTGCAACGGGGATATTGTAGCGGTCACAAGCGAGGAGAAGCTCCTTCTCTATCTTGTCGTGCTCGGAATACATATCAGAGGAAGGACGGGTATCGCGGAAATAGATGAGAACGTCTATTTCGTTGTACGCTATTCTTGAAGCGATCTGCTGTTCTCCGCCCTGCTCACCGGTAAGCATTTTTTCAATCTTGTGACCGGTTGCTTCGGTTATATATTTAGCGGTGATTCCGGTAGGGCAGTTGTTGTGCTTGCTGAGAATACCGCAGTATGCAATACAAAACTGAGTGATAAGCTCTTTCTTCATGTCATGTGCTATAATAGCTATTTCCATTTGAACCCCTCCATTTTTGTTTTGGCTTATGATAGGATCAATCGTAAAAATCAAATTGTCGATCGTTCTAAATGATAAAAAAGAACCCAATACACCAAATTAATCCTAACGAAAATATTATATCACAAAAACAAATTTTTGTCAATCATCTTGCAATAAATTTTACAATAAATTTTAGTTGGTTTTTGATTTTTGTTTATATTTTACATTTATTTGTGACTGTTTTTGGCTAAAATGCAGAGTGGATTTGTTTTTAATGCTTTTGACAACTTGAGCATAATTGCTTTTTTCCGCTGGATATTGCTTCGTCTACGGTTCCGGACAATATATTTTTGGAGTTTTTAATGTAAGAGCACTCGCGGCTGGTATGCCAGACCGATCCTCCGCTTGTCCAGTATACGGTAGTATCGCCATCCTTGTTGTCCCGGGATTCAGACTCAACCGATAAATCGGAATGGATATCTTCTGTTGCTTTGGAATCATTTGTTGTTTCGCTTGTTTGTGTTTCGTTGCGCAGGTCGTTTTCAATCTTTGATAAAAGTTCATCGCTGAGAGTATCGCCGCCGTCGAAACGCGAGGTGTCATATGTAAAAAGTGAACACGAGCACATCGTTATAAGGAAAACAACGGACAATATCAATGAAAGTATTTTTATAAAGTGTCTCATGAATATCCCTTTCGTAAATTATTCCTCTGCAAGCATGTGTTCAAGCAAGTCAAGCTTGTCTAAGGATGCTTCGTACGCTCCCTTGTAGTCGTCGGTTTCCCTACAACACACCTCCATGTCGGAGCAAGACAGATATAGGAGCAATCTGTTGGGAACGGTTTCTGAATCAACTACGCTTTTTAATACGCCCAACGCAGAGTCAAATTTTTTGTGACTCATAAGCCATCTTGCGCGCAAATGAAGAATGAGAAGCTGGTCGTGGTCGGTTAATGAGGAGTTATCGATGTCAACATCAAAAAACTCATATTTATTAATATCTAAAATTACCGCAATATATTTGCAAAAAATGTTATTGAATACAGCGGGATGAGCGATTTCGCCATTTACGTCAGCATCTATTTCATTCGAATCAAGCGCAGGAGAAATATCCTTAAGCAGTCCAAACATAATTTTTATACTGTTTTGCTGGGTTGTTGTGTCAAACATAGTACTTTTAGAGTGACGCACGGCCTCATCGAGATATTGACGGGCTAAACGCAGTTTGCCTTGTTTAATATATTCCTCAGCAACGCCTAAACAGCAATCGGTGACGATGAGCTCCAGCTCATCGTCATACTCGACGAATTCCGTAAGACAAATGTCTCGGCAGAGCTCATATCGCTTGTCGGTATATGCTCTGCGTATATTTTTCATAACCGATGTTTTATGATAGATGAATTCTTCCTCACCCTCGGACAAAAGGTATCCTGCGGGCACTCCAAGTTTCGAAGCAAGGT
Organism: Eubacteriales bacterium; assembly: GCA_045653805.1. GTDB lineage: Bacteria > Bacillota > Clostridia > Oscillospirales > CAG-272 > SVTX01. The sequence continues at coordinate 79,282 of JAZOMF010000075.1, read as the reverse complement.
ATACTACTGTGCCAAGTGAAGGTAAAGCCGCGCCGTTTTCGATTCGGCTGAGCATATTTCTTGTTATTTCGCCTCCGGTCAGCTCGGACTGGGTCATCAACTTTTCGGTGCGAAGCTTTTTGATCTTTTTTCCAATATCCATTTTTTCTCCAATGGTAATTTAAATTTACTTTTTGATTATATCACACAATTAATCAAATTTCAAGTGCTTTTTACAAATAAGATGAAATTGAACAACAAAAAAGGGACTCGTTTGAGTCCCTTTTCGGAAAATTAAATTCAAATTAATGAACGATGCATCTCTCGGTATCTTTGTCGAAGATGTGCATTCTGGGAGCCTCAAGAGCGATCTTGATGGTGTCGCCTGCGCGAGAGGTAGATCTTGCAGATACACGAGCGGTAAGCTTAGTCTCGCCGATTACGAGGTAGAGATAGATCTCTGCACCCATAAGCTCGGTAACTTCAACGTAAGCGTCTACAGTGCAACCCTCAAGAGCTGCGATCTGTGCGGGCTGGTCATGAATGCTCTCGGGACGGATACCAACAACAACTTCCTTTCCGATGTACTCCTTAAGAGCGGGATCGTTAGCCTTCTCAGCGGGAAGCTTAATGGAGTTGCCTTCGAACTCGAAGTAAACGCCGTCATTCTTCTGAGCGAGTGCGCCATTGATGAAGTTCATCTGAGGAGTACCGATAAATCCTGCAACGAACATGTTAACAGGGGTATCGTAAAGGTTCTGAGGAGTATCAACCTGCTGGATAAGACCGTCCTTCATAACAACGATTCTGGTTGCCATGGTCATAGCCTCTACCTGGTCGTGAGTAACGTATACAAATGTAGTTTCAACTCTCTGGTGAAGCTTGGTAAGCTCGGTTCTCATGGTTGCACGGAGCTTAGCATCGAGGTTGGAGAGAGGCTCGTCAAGAAGGAATACCATGGGGTTACGAACGATCGCACGACCGAGCGCAACTCTCTGCTTCTGACCACCGGAGAGAGCCTTGGGCTTTCTGTCGAGAAGGTGGGTGATATCGAGGATGCGAGCTGCTTCTTCAACTCTTCTCTTGATCTCGTCCTTGGGAGTCTTGCTGAGCTTAAGACCGAATGCCATGTTCTCGGAAACGGTCATATGAGGATAAAGCGCGTAGTTCTGGAAAACCATCGCGATCTTTCTATCCTTAGGAGCAACGTCGTTAACGAGACGGTCGCCGATGAAAAGCTCACCCTCGGAGATCTCTTCGAGACCTGCGATCATACGGAGAGTGGTGGACTTACCACAACCGGAGGGACCTACGAGAACGATGAATTCCTTGTCCTTGATTTCAAGGTTGAAGTCAGAAACCGCGGTAACGCCACCGGGATACTTCTTATAAATATGTCTGAGAGACAAACTTGCCATGTGTTTTATTCCTCCTGAATTATGTAGGCTTTTTTACAAAACCTCAATTTTTAACATTATAATTGTACCAAAAAATCGCCAATTTTTAAAGAGCATTAATTACCAAAGTTACATTGATTTTTTTGTGCACTTTTGACAAATTGGCGATATTAAGAGTGTTTTTTACAACATTTACACGCACTGTGACGTTAATATATTAAAGCTTCATTGACAAAGATATTCTCTTCTTCTTAACATCTACCGAGAGAACCTTTACTTTGACGATGTCGCCGACGGAAAGCTTCTCAGAGGGATGCTTGATGAATTTATCGCAGATCTGAGAGATGTGAACCAGTCCGTCCTGATGAACTCCAATGTCAACGAATGCGCCGAAGTCGATAACGTTTCGTACGGTTCCCGTAAGCACCATATCAGGCTTGAGGTCTTCAAGGTCAAGAATATCATCACGAAGAATAGGGGGAGGAAGCGAGTCTCTAACGTCGCGTCCGGGCTTTTCAAGCTCACCGATGATGTCTACGAGAGTAGGCTCACCGATACCAAGCTCAGCCGCAGTGCTCTTAGTTCCCTTTTTGTTTACCTTCTGACGAAGCTCGCGGAGCTGACCCTGGCGAACATCCTCTGCTGTGTAACCGAACATTTTAAGCAAAGCCTTAGCCGCCGCATAGGATTCGGGGTGAACGCCGGTGTTGTCAAGAATTTCCCCCGAGTCGGGAACTCTCAAAAATCCCGCGCACTGCTCAAAAGCCTTGTCTCCGATACGGGGAACCTTCTTTATCTGTGCTCTGGAGGTAAATTCTCCGTTCTCTTCTCTATACTTTACAATATTTTTCGCACTGGTGGCATTAATACCTGAAATATAAGCGAGAAGCGAGTGGGATGCGGTATTTACGTCAACTCCGACTGAGTTTACGCAGTCCTCAACTACGCCTGTCAAGGCGGTGTCAAGTCTTGCGGGCTTCATATCGTGCTGATACTGACCTACACCGATGGATTTGGGATCGATCTTAACAAGCTCTGCAAGAGGGTCTTGAAGTCTTCTTGCGATAGAAACCGCAGAACGCTGCATAACGTCGAATTCGGGGAATTCTTCGGTTGCAAGCTTGGATGCAGAGTAGATTGATGCTCCCGCTTCATTTACTATAATATACTTGCAGTTAGCCTCGGGGATCTCCTTGAGAAGTCCTGCAATGAAAATTTCACTTTCCTTGGATGCGGTACCGTTACCGATAGCTATAACGTCAACGTGGTGCTTCTTGATAAGTCCCTTAACTACTCTGGTAGCCTCTTCGATTCTCTGGCGGGGCTTGGTGGGATAGATAACGGCGGTATCAAGCACCTTGCCGGTCTTATCAACTACTGCAAGCTTACATCCGTTAACGTAACCGGGGTCAAAGCCAAGCACGGTCTTGCCCTTGAGAGGAGACTGCATAAGAAGATGACCAAGGTTGTCGGCAAACACCTTAATAGCGCCCTCGCTTGCAAGGTCAAACATATCGTTTCTTATCTCGCGCTCGATAGAGGGGGCGATCAGACTCTCATATCCGTCAACGCAAGCGGCGGAAACATATTTATATGCGGGGCTGGAGGGCTCGGTTATAACGCAAGCGAAAAGGTAGTTGAGAATGATGTCGGATGCTATCTCAACCGCAACCTTTAAAAATTCTTCCTTTTCTCCTCTGTTTATAGCGAGGATTCGATGTCCGGGAACCTTTTTGAGGGGCTCGCTGTATTCGTAATATTGGGAATATACCGAATCCTCTTCCTTTGCCGCCGAAACGGTGAGCACTCCGTGATCGAAGGTGAGCTGACGGAGAGCCTTTCTGAATTCAGCGTTATCGGAGATGTCCTCTGCGATAATGTCGCATGCTCCTGCGATTGCGGCAGCTGCGTTGGGAACTTCCTTCTCCTCGCTCACGAATACCTCTGCGGCTTCCTCAATAGAGGGAGAATACTCCATTTTCTGTTCCATAATGAGCTTTGCAAGGTCTTCAAGTCCTCTCTCGCGAGCGACGGACGCTCTGGTTTTTCTCTTGGGGCGGAAGGGCCGGTAAATATCGTCTACCTCGGTTATAGTCTTGGCGTTGAGAATAGCCTGCGCTATCTCCGGGGTAAGCTTACCCTGCGCATCTATAAGGTTTTTTACCTCTTCTTTCCTCTTTTCGATGTTGCGAAGATATTCAAGTCTGTCGTTGAGGTCACGAAGGATGGCATCGTCCAGGCTGCCGGTAACTTCCTTTCTGTAACGCGCGATAAAGGGGATTGTGTCGCCGCCGTCGATAAGATCAACGGTTTTCTGCACCTGCTCCTCTTTTAGCTTGAATTCTTCCGCAAGAGTTTTGATAATGTCCATTTGTACTCCTTTTATATCAAGACTTAACCGTCTTATATATTCTTTCCTCGCTCTTCAAGAGCTGCTTGTTCTTCTTCATTAAGATAACGCCACTGACCTCTCTCAAGGCTTTCGTCAAGCACGATGGGACCGAAGGTCACGCGCTCAAGGTAGGTTATCTGATTATGTACCGCCTCTGCCATGAGCTTTATCTGGTGATACTTGCCCTCAGTCAATGTGATGTATCCGTTTTTCTCGTCAATCATTTCAACCTTGCAGGGAGCGGTAAAGTAACCGCCGATGTCAACACCCTTTTCAAGATTGACAACGTCTTTTTCGCTTATGGGATATTTCACGGTAAAGCGATACTTTTTGGAGACGTGATTCTTAGGCGCTAACAACTTATGTGCAAGAGGGCCATTGTTGGTGAGTATCATAAGCCCTAAAGTGTTTTTGTCAAGTCTTCCACAGGGGAAAAGACCTATCTTTTGTAGCTCGTCGGGCAAAAGAGTCAATACCGTGGGATTGAGCATGTCGTCGGTGGCGCTTACGTATCCGTCGGCCTTGTTGAGCATAACGTAGGTAAATTCACGCCAGATGACTTCTCTGCCAATGTAAGTAACGGTATCGGTGGTGGGGTCGATATGACCGCTTGCTCTACGCACGACCTGTCCGTTTACGGTAATGCCGCCGCCACGGGCAACCTTTGCAATTTCGGTTCTTGATGCAAGTCCCGATTCAACTATAAATTTATCAAGTCGCATAGCGCCACCTCCTTGTCATAACTAAAGATTATTATAACATAGTTTTTGTGTTTTGTAAAATTAATTTTTTATGAACTTTCTTTCCAGCATTTGGAAATACATAAATCCCCCTTTGCCAACATTGTTACACATAAACCGCAGGTCAAAAGTAACAATGGGTTACAGGGGGATTTATATTTAAACTATTCTGTTTCGTCTTTCGCCCTTGATATAGGACTCTATGTTGAGAGCGATCTCCTCACAGCAACGGACTCTTGCTTCGTATGAGCCCCAAGCCATGTGAGGGGTGAGGATAACGTTGTCCAAGCCTGCGATTTGAGCGATGGGGTGATCCTCTCCAAAGGGTTCTTTGGAATAAACATCGATAGCCACGCCACCCAGCTTGCCTTCGAGAATTGCATTTGCTATTGCCTCTTCGTCGCATACCGCACCTCGCGCCACGTTAACGAGGACTGCATCGTTCTTCATCATAGCGATGCGCTCGCTATTTATGAGGTTGCGAGTGCCGTCGTTGAGCGGAGTGTGAACCGTAATGATGTCGGATTCACGGCAAAGCGTGTCGATATCAACGCAATTCTCTCCCTCAATGGGAGTGCGCTTATAAACGAGAATATAGCATCCAAGCGCCTTTGCCACCACTCCGACCTGCTTGCCGATATTGCCGTAGCCCACGATTCCCCAGGTCTTGCCGCATATTTCGTGATATACGGGAGTAAGGATGTTTGCCACGCCGCCGCGGGTATAGCTTCCGTCTGAAACAGAGCGGTCATATTCCTTCAAACGGCAGTAAAGCGACAACACGGTTGCAATCGTCAGTTGCGCTACGTTTTGTGTGGAATATCCCACCACGTTGCAAACGGCAATTCCGTTTTCTCGGCAATATTCGGTGTCGATATTATCAAATCCCGTTGCGGTGACACAAACAAGGCGGACATGAGGACAAGAGGGCAGATTTTGTCTGCCCACTTTAAGCTTGTTAATGATTATAACGTCACTATCCCCAACGTGATCGACGAATTCGTCTTGTGTAGTTGAACTGTAAACCTTTAGCTCGCCAAATCTTTTGTAAAGAGAAAGATCAATATCAGAGCCAATGGTAGAAGCATCAAGAAAGGATATTTTCATTATTGCAAATTAAACGATATCTACTGAAACTACTTCGGTGTCCTCGTCAGCGAATGCTGCATCGATAGCCGCGTCGATCTGCTCTTCGATCTGCTTCTTCTCGTTCTTTTTCTTCTTCCAGATGATAATGCCTGCAACGATTGCACCTACTACTGCGGCGATACCTGCGGAGATAAGAACTATCTTGAGAACGCTAACCTTTTTTTCTTCCTTAACAACGTACATTGTAAGTTCCTCCTAAAAAGTTTATTTTAATTTTATTAATTTACTTCAAATCCGAAGTATTTTACTGTGTTATAATAGGAAATGCGCTGGACTATTTCAGCAGCTGCATCCCTGTCGGGGTAAAGTCCATTTTCAACCCAATTTCCGATTATATTGCAAAGAATTCTGCGGAAATATTCGTGGCGGGGGTAAGACATAAAGCTTCGGGAGTCAGTGAGCATACCGAGGAAATTACCGAGAGACGCGAGATTGGCAAAGCTCTTCATCTGTGCTTCCATTCCGTCGATATTGTCATTGAACCACCAGCCGCTACCCTGTACCACAGTGGGAGTGTTACTTCCGTCACCTCTGCAGAAGCTTCCGCAAAGAGTACCGACGGCGGCATTGTCAGAGGGGTTAATGGGGTAGATTATAGTCTTGGGAAGAGCCTCGTTCTCCTGCAAATAGTTGAGGAGAGACGCCATATCCGCAATACAATTCTGCGCGTTGATAGTATCGTATCCCGAGTCGGGTCCGAGACGGTCAAACATAGTCTTGTTGGGGTTACGAAGCACGCCGTAGTGGAGCTGAAGCACCCATCCGCGTTTGACGTATTCAAGACCGAAGAATCGCATCATCTGAGTCTTCCAAAGAGCCAACTCGCCATCGCTTATATCTGCGCCGTCGCTAGCCAGTGCCTTTTTGAATATCTCGTTGGCGTGGTAGGGGTCGGGTTTGGCGAAGGGGATGTAGTTGTCCATACCGTGGTCGGCAGTCTTGCATCCGAGAGTCTCAAAGCGGTCGAGAGAAACGAGATATGCCTTGCAAAGGCTGTCAAGGTCGCAGATCTCGACTCCCGAGCTCTTGCCCAAAGCTTCAATATAAGCCTTGATTCCCTTTCTTTCGATATTCAAGCCCTTGTCGGGACGGAATGCGGGAAGCACCTGCACCTCAAAGCCCGAGCTCTTGATCTCCTTGTGATAATGCAGATCGTCGATAGGGTCGTCGGTGGTGCAAAGCAGCTTAACGCCCGAGTTTTTGATATAATCTCTTGCGCCGTATTGATCTTTCGCCAGCTTTTCAGAGGTCAACTGCCATATTTTTTCGCAATTTGCGGCATTTATGATCAGGTCACAATCAAAATATCTGCGAAGCTCAAGATGGCTCCAGTGATATACAGGGTTTCCGATAAGCAGAGGCATTATACGGCAGTATTCACGGAATTTTTCAAAATCAGAGCTGTTTCCGGTGATGTATTTTTCATCAACGCCGCAGCTTCTCATCGCTCTCCACTTGTAGTGGTCAGCGTAGAGCCAAAGCTCGGTAATATTGGAAAATTTCTTGTTTTCCGCAATCTCCGCAGGCACTAAATGACAGTGATAGTCAATTATAGGCAGCTTTTCCGCATACTCGTGGTAAAGCCATTGCGCAGTGGGAGTTTCAAGCAGAAAATCCTTGTCCATAAAGTTTTTCATTAGATTTCTCCAAGAAAATATAGTTATTTAACTTATTGTATCATAAATTTTTATGTTTTTCAAGAGACTTTGAAATTATTTTTAATGTTTTTACATTTATGAGTTGACAATTTGGCTTTTTACAACGCAAGTATGGATTGGGCTATTGTTATATGTTCAAAGTTAAGTTTTTTTAAAAAAACTATATACAAATCGCAAAAAATATGATACAATATAAGGTGTGATGAAATGTTTTGAGGTTAACTATGTTTAAATGCGACTACCATACTCATACGAATTTCTCTTTTGACGGTGCGCAGAATTCCACTCCCGCGACCCTTTGTGAGGCGGCTATTGCAAACGGTGTTACCGATCTTGCTATTACCGATCACTTTGAGTGCAACTGGAAGAGCGAGGCTGATTATCCCGAATTTGATTCTGACGGTCATTACGCGGCTATTATGGCGGCAAAAGAAAAATACAAGGGCAAGGTCAATCTTTCCTACGGAATTGAAATAGGTCAATACAATCAGTGCCCCGAGGAGGCGGACAAGCTTCTTTCAAAGCACGATTACGATTTTGTAATCGGCTCTATTCACAACGTGCGCGGAGAACGCGACTTCTACTACTGGGATTTCAAGAGTATTTTCGCAAGCATGCAACACTCTTACATAGGTCACATGTTTGATAGATATTGCAGCGAGCTTGGCGAGGTTGTGGATGCATTGGACAAGGTTGACACAATAGCGCACCTTACATACATCTATCGCTATTGCGCCATTGCAGGCAACAAATACGACTTTTTAAAGCATGCCGACGCTGCAGAGGCTCTTTTCAAAAAGATGATTGCCAAGGATATTGCCCTTGAGGTCAATGTTTCTACCCTTTGGAAAGGTCTTGGCTTTGCAATGCCCGACCGCGAATTTCTATCTCTTTACAAAGAGTGTGGCGGCAGACTCATCACCGTTGGCACAGACTCCCATTCCCCCGAGCATATCGGCGAGTGTGTTGAGGAGGGATTCAATCTTCTCCGCTCTGTCGGACTTAACGATATTTTAGTTGTTCGCGACGGCAAAAAGACAGTAATCAAAATCTAATTTTGGAGAAAATAATGGAACTTACTAATTTTAGTTTGCTTTATCCCACGGGGGAAAGTAAGCAGTATCACTACGCGGAGGAAAACCGCCCCGATATTGATATGTATACCCTTGAAGAGCTTGGAATGCTCGAGATACTCGATCTTAAAAGCTCCGAGCTTTCAGAGTATTTTACCTTCTCTCCCGAGGTTATAAAATACCGTAATGGGGTCTTTGCGGATATGCTGGATCATCCCGAGCTTTCCGCCACCTTGAATAAGCTTATGCCCGTGCTTGGCGACATTGCAGAGCTTCGCCGTTTGGAATCAAACAATGCCGACGACGATTATCTTTCAAGTATTACCGAAATTGAGCTATATATTTCTTGCATAGATATTCTCTATGAGGGGCTTTCCAAGGTCAAGGAAAGCGTTAGCAGTGTTGCCTTCAAGACCCTTGCGGAGCGTATCGCTTACTTGGCGGAGTCCGATTATTACAAGGAGCTCAACGAAAAGCTTAACGAGTTGACCAAGCGAGTTCGAGAGATCAAGAGCGTTTCTATCGGTGTAAATCTGGACGCCCAGCTTCGTCCACAATATGCAGGCGTTTTGTCTATCAATTCCGAGCCCTTTAAGTCGGGCGACACCATTGATAAGATTCTTCGTCTCAATTTCAAGGACGATGAATACACCTGCATTGCAAATCTCGTTCCCTTTGGCAAAAAGCAATCGGATACACAGAAATCCGCGCTTTCTACCGCCTTTAATTCGGCTATAAATGACGTTTATCACTCCTCTCTCCGCTCTTGGAAGAAGATAGTGCAGTCCTACGTCCTTGAAAATACCGATTTTCTGCTCGGTCTTATGCCCGAGATTGAATTCGTGGTTAAGGCCACCGAAATGATGAAAAATCTCAAGGCCAAGGGATGCGAGCTTACCTTTGCGGATATCGCTCCCATAGACGAGCGAATTTTCGATGCCGACGAGCTTTATAACCCTGCCGTTGCGTTGAAATTGCCCGACTGCGAGGAGATTGTTGCCAACGATGTGCGATTTAATCAGAACGATGCCACAATATACGTTCTTACAGGTCCCAACCGCGGCGGAAAATCGGTTATTACCTGCGCTTTGGGTCTTGCGGCGGCTATGATGCAGCTTGGTATGTTCGTTCCTGCAAAAAAGGCAAAAATCAGCCCCGTAGATGCAATTTTCACTCACTTCCCCACCGGTGCTGACGATACCATTGACAAGGGACGCCTTGGTGAAGAGTGCGCCCGACTTGGCGAGATATTCGATTGTGTTACCGAGTATAGCCTTGTACTGCTTGACGAGTCCTTTTCTTCTACCGGCTCTTACGAGGGCTCTTATATCGCAAGTGAGGTGCTTTCGGGCATTTCCATGGTTGGTTGCCGTTGTCTTTTCGCAACTCACCTCCACGAGCTTGCCGCAGAGATTGAACGCATTAACGCCGAGTCGATTGCAAATGGCGGTGTGAAGATAGATACTCTCGTTGCGGGAATCGAGGAGGGTAAGCGCTCCTTTAAGATCCACCGCGCAAAGCCCGACGGAAAGAGCTATGCCCGCGATATTGCCGAGAGATACGGCTTGACCTACGATAACATTCTCAAAAAGATTGGCAAATAAAATTTAAGGAGAGATTTTGCGAAGTCTCTCCTTTTTATGATTTTGGAATATTAAAAGGGATATTTAACGGTGTTATCCGATAAATATCCCTGAATTTTTATCACTTAAGCATACCCTCAAGAGTTGCCTTTGCGCTCTCAAGTGCCTCTGCGATCTTGGAAGCATCGCGTCCGCCCGCCATTGCGTTGTCGGGACGTCCACCGCCCTTACCGCCGGTAACTGCGGCAACTGCGCCAACGATCTTGCCTGCGTGCGCGCCAGCGGCAACTGCATCCTTGCCTGCAACTGCGATGAAGTTGAGCTTATCGCCCGACTTAACGGCAAGAACTGCAACCATATCGTTGTTCTCTGCCTTGATCTTGTCAGAAAGGCTTCTTGCCGCGTCGATCTCCATGCCCTCTGCAATGTAGGTTACAAGCTTAACGGAGCCGACGGAAACTGCACCTGCAAGAACGTCGTTTATCTTGCTGCCTGCAAGCTTGGAGTTGAGAGATTCGATCTCCTTCTTCATGTTAGCGATCTCGCCCTGAAGTTGAGTAGCCTTCTTTAAGATGTCAACGGGATTTTGAACCTTGAGTTCAGTTGCGGTATCAACGATGAGCTTATCCTTTGCAGTCAAAAGATCAAGCACTCCAAGACCTGTTACAACCTCGATACGGCGAATACCTGCCGCAACGCTCGACTCGGAAACGATCTTGAAGAGACCGATCTTTGCGGTGTTATCAACGTGAGTACCTCCGCAGAATTCGGTGGAAGCGTCTCCCATCTTAACCACTCTGACGGTTGCGCCGTACTTCTCTCCGAAGAGCATCATCGCACCAAGCTTCTTGGCGCTTTCAATGTCGGTTTCAATAGTGTCAACTGCGATACCCGAAAGAACGGTAGCATTTACAAGAGCCTCAACGCGTGCAAGCTCATTTGCGGTAACTGCTGCGAAGTGAGTGAAGTCGAAGCGTCCTCTCTCTGCATCAACGTAAGAGCCGGACTGCTCAACGTGAGTCCCGAGAACTGCGCGGAGCGCGCCCTGGAGGAGGTGGAGCGAGGAGTGATTTCTCTTTATAGCATCTCTGCGAGCGCTGTCAACGGTTGCGGTAACGGTGTCACCAACCTTAACTGCGCCACTTGTAAGCTCACAAACGTGGAGGAAGATTCCGTCGGTCTTCTTGGTGTCGTGAACGGTTGCGGAGAAATCGCCGTTAGCGATAGCACCGGTGTCGCCTACCTGACCGCCGCCCTCACCATAGAAGGGGGTCTTGTCAAGAATGAGAGTGAACTCACCCTCGCTGATCTCGTTTACGAGCATGCCGTCGGCAATGATAGCGATTACATTTGCCTCGGTCTCGATTTCAGTGTATCCGGTGAAAGAGGTAGTAGCAATATCTGCGAGCATTTCCTTATCGCCCTTGTCCCAGCCACCGATATTTCCTCGCGCTGCTCTTGCGCGGTCTCTCTGCTCCTTCATAAGAGCCTTGAAGGTCTCTTCGTCGATGCCAAAGCCCGCCTCCTCTGCGATCTCACGGGTGAGGTCGATGGGGAAACCGAAAGTGTCGTAAAGCTTGAACACATCGTCTCCGGAAAGAATGGTTGCGCTATTTGCCTTTGCATCCTCGATCATTTCGGAAAGCTTGGAAAGACCTGCGTCAACGGTTGCGTCGAATCTCTCCTCCTCCATAGCGATAACCTTGAGGATGTATACGCGCTTTTCTTCAAGCTCGGGATAAGCCTTGCAGCTCTCGTTGATAGCGACGGTTACGGTGTCAACAAGGAAAGGATGGTTTATGCCAAGAAGCTTACCGTGACGGCAAGCGCGGCGGATAATACGGCGGAGAACGTAGCCTCTTCCCTCGTTGGAAGGAATAACGCCGTCGGAAATCATAAACATTGCACTTCTGGAGTGGTCGGTTACAACGCGGATAGAGATGTCGTTCTCTGCGTTATCGCCATAAGTTTTGCCTGCGATCTCGCAGGTCTTGTCGATAACCTTACGGATAGAGTCAACCTCAAACATGTTGTCAACGCCCTGCATTACGCAAGCGAGACGCTCAAGGCCCATACCGGTATCGATGTTCTTTTGTGCGAGCTCGGTGTAGTTGCCCTTACCGTCGTTATTGAACTGTGAGAATACGTTGTTCCAAATCTCCATAAATCTGTCGCAATCGCAACCGGGCTTACAATCGTCGCTACCGCAGCCGTACTTAATTCCGCGGTCGAAGTAGATCTCGGAGCAAGGACCGCAAGGGCCGCTACCGTGCTCCCAGAAGTTGTCTGCCTTACCGAGGCGAACAACGTGAGCAGGATCAACGCCGATCTTGTTGACCCAGATGTCGTAAGCCTCCTCGTCGTGCTCGTAGATAGAGGGCCAGAGAAGGTCTGCGGGGATCTCGAGCCAGCCTGTGAGGAATTCCCAAGACCAAGCGATAGCCTCCTCCTTGAAGTAGTCGCCAAATGAGAAGTTACCAAGCATCTCGAAAAATGTACCGTGACGAGCGGTGTGACCAACGCGTTCAAGGTCGGGGGTTCTGATGCACTTCTGGCAGGTGGTTACGCGGTTACGAGGAGGAATCTCCTCGCCTGTGAAGAACTTCTTCATAGGTGCCATACCCGAGTTTATAAGAAGAAGAGATTTATCGTTGTGAGGAACGAGTGAATAGGAAGGGAGACGAAGGTGTCCCTTTGATTCGAAGAAAGAGAGATACTTTTCTCTCAAATCGTTAAGAGAAGTCCACTGCATTTTTGTGTACGTCCTTTCGAAATTTTGCAATATTTTGAAATTTTGTTTTATAATTATAATATTATATCATTAAAATGTCATCAAGTCAAGAGATTTTAGCGGAAAGTTGAGGAGAAATATGAGTTTTTCGCTAATTTTGTGATGAATAAAACACTTTGCAATATTTTTGCGGTTCAATTCCCCATTTTGAGATGTTTTTGCAGTAATGCAAGATGTGAGAAAATTCCGTAATACAGGAAAAGCGCCCACAACGTGGGCGCTTTAAAAATTCCTCTATTGTAGCACGTTACTATGTTAAATATTGGGAAGGAATTCCATTCCAAAATCATCGTTCTCTTTTTCAAATCCACAATCATCACATATCAAATCTTCACCGAAATTGTGCTCGGATTTGTCAGCGATTTCATTGGTGTGTTCGCAATCAGCCTTATGCCAATGATGTGTTGTGTCTTTTTCCCATGCGTCAGAGTAGGAATGTCCAATCGCATCCTTTTCAACCTTGGTGGTGTAGTCACAATTAGAACAAGTTACATAAGCATCCCAGCCTATTTCGGTGCAATTAGGAGCTTTAGCTTCATGGGGCACTTCATTATGACCGAGAGCAGCAATTTCTTCGGTTTCATTTTCACCACAAGAACATTTTCTTATCTTCAAGCCCTTTGCAGTACAAGAGGGTTCTTTAGTGGTTTCCCATTCCCCAAAGGCGTGAACGTGAGGAGGCTCGGTTGTTATAGAGCTATCTTCAATATCTGATGTTTCGGTAGTTTCCGTGGTTACATCGCCACTGTTGGTGTTTGGGCCTTCTTGCGGATCATCACCTGAATTGCAAGATACAGCTACAATTATCAATGCACAAATCAATGCCAGTGCGATGAAGATCAAACGAATTTTTTTCATGATTATCCTCGTTGGGTTGTTTTATATTTAAGTTTATTTTATTGATTTCCTAATTCTCTATTCACAGCATCGACACGGTCGCTGATGGGTGGGTGACTATATTCAAGCACCACGTTTATCTTGGAGGGGGCAAGGTGTGCAAAGTTGTCCTTTGCTAGCTTTTTGAATGCGCTTATCATAGCTTCGCCGTAGCCTTCCTTTACAGCTTGGCGGTCAGCGGCATATTCATTGGAACGACTGAATGCGTTTATAATAAGATTGATTGCGGGCTGGAGTGTGCTGATTGCAATACCTGTTAGGATATAGGAAAAGCCGTAGTTTACGCTCTCAAAGCCAAAGTCGGTGTATATCTCTGGCGTGATGACGGTGAGCCAGATTGCTGTAGCCAGAATAAGAAGATAGCCAACGTTCAAAAATTGCATCTTTAAAACGTGCTTGTGTAGTCCGTGACCCAACTCGTGAGCGAAGATCGCACATATCTCGTCGGGGGTCATTGAGGTGAGCAGATTATCGTAAAGTACGATGGTCTTGCTCTTGCCAAAACCCGTGATATAGGCGTTTGACTTGGTGGTTCTTCTTGAAGCGTCCATTACTTCAATAGCTCTCACGTTGTATCCGTGCTTTGTGAGAAGAGCCTTAAGCTTTTCCTTCAGCTCGCCCTCTCCAAGAGGTGTGAACTTGTTTCCAATTCTGCTGAGGAATGGGAAAAGAAATGACACAAGGAGTGTAAACACCAGTAAGACTGCCGCCAGAGCAATTATCATAAAGTTTCCGGTTAGCCAATGGCCGAGCCAAATAAGGCATGCGAGGGCGATTGAAAGTATAAGCCCTAAAACTATGGAACGAATACGGTCGAAAATAAAGGTCTTAAATGACGAGCGATTAAAACCGTATTTCTGCTCTATCTTCATAGTGCTGATGTAGCTGAAGATACATTCCATCACAGTTCCAACTGCAATCTCAAGCAGAACAGTAGCGAGGAGTTGCATAAATATGTTGTCGGAGAAAAGAGATGCGAATGCGGAATATGCATTAGTCGCCAAAAGCGTTACGGTTATAATGCAAGACAGAGAGGAAGAGATTATATCAACGATACAATGCTCTGCACTGTATTTCTTCCATTTTGCGTAGGTCTCGGAATCATAAACGTCAGATACACTTTCAGGTGTGGGGTTATTGGAGGAGCGATATCTTACGATATTTAAAACTGTCGAATACGCGCCACCCAAAATTGCAAAGGCGATGAATAAAATTTGGTAGTTCATTTTTTCTCCTTAATTTATGTTATCAAGCATCTTTGTCATAAAGTGCCGCTCCGACAACAGTGCCAAAGCTTGCATTTTCGGGAATGATGAAGTTAATGCCGAAGGAATCCAGATCAGCAAATACATCGCGGACAGGCTTGATATTAGTGAGATTTCCGATAAGAACTACGTTGGTGAGTCCGTGACCTCTTGCGGTAAACACCGCCATCATGGCGATGGTCTCGGCAACCATATTGCAAACACCTAAGGCGATGTCGCTGTTGCTTGCCATGTCGGACACCTTTCCAAAGTTGGACGCTGTGAGGTTTTCATTGACACCTGTGAACTTGGCGTTCTTTGAAATGTCACCAACCAAGAGGTTGACTTTGTGAATGTCTCCACCACGGCATATTTCTTCGATATGCTCAATGGTGTCAATTCCGGTCAGCTTCTTGGTAAGACCGAGAAGGGTTCCTCCACCCACACCGGTGCCACCAAGGTAATTAATATGGGTCTTGCTTCCCTCTTTCTTGGCGTGAATGAGAGCCGTACCCGTACCCATGCTTACGATGATTGCTTCGTCAAGACCGGAGAGGTAAAGACCGCCAAGAGCCGCCGCTGAAAATTCGGGAACGGTATGACAATCTACTGAATATATAGGCTTTTGCATATGAGTTGCACCAACGCCCGTGACCATAATACGGTCTATGTCATCAAGAGATAGGTTATTTTCTGCGGTGAACTTGCCAAATGCTCCGTAGATGGAGGTCAAGGGATCGGTGGCGCGGACCAGAAATGGCGAGATAAGCTCGCTTTTGCCGTTTTCATCTGTTTTAAAGCCCACGATCTTTGTGGTGCTACCACCGACGTCTATACCTATAACATTTTGAATTTTTTTACTAAAATTTGCCATTTTTTGTCTCCTTTCTGCGGAAATTTGCCGCTTTTAGGAAAAAAATCATTATTTTACAATTTTATTATATCACTATCTTGCAAAAAAATCAATATGATGTTATAATATTATTTGAAAAAAATTTTAATGCGTCTGTTGGCGCTAATGAAAGGTATTTTATGGCATTTGATGCAGGTATGCTATCGTGCGTTGTTCACGAGCTTAAAACTGTGGCGCAGGGCGGCAGAATTGAGAAAATATATCAACCCGAGCGAGATGAGATAATTCTTCAGATGAGAACTCTGGCGGGCGGCAAGCGATTGCTTATCAACGCGGGAAGCAACTGTCCCCGAATCGGTTTTACGGCGGCTCAGAGAGAAAATCCCATGCAGGCGCCGATGTTTTGCATGCTTCTGCGCAAACATCTGACGGGTGCGTCTCTTTCGGACATTGAGCAGGCTGGGTTTGAGCGCGTTGTCAAGCTGAGCTTTGATACTCGCGACGAGATGGGCTTTGATTGCAAGAAGTATCTGGTTGCAGAGATTATGGGCAAGTATTCCAACCTAATTTTCTGCGATGAGCGAATGAAGGTTATTGCGGCGCTGAAAACTGTGGATTTTACTACCAGCAGTCTCCGTCAAGTACTGCCCGGCATGACATATGAGCTTCCCCCTGCGCAGGAAAAGCTTGATCCTACAAAGACGACTTTTGAGGAGTTCTCTGCTGCTTACAAAAGCTTTCCCGAGGAGCGCAGCGCAGATAAATTTATTACCTCTTCGTATCTCGGGATTGCTACAAGTGTGGCGCGCGAGATTGCCTTCCGTGCATCCGGCAGACACGATTCCACCGTGTGCGCTATTGGTTGTGAGCAACTTTATAGGGTTTTCTCTGCAGTCTTTGAGGATATATCTAACGGTGTGTTTGCGCCCACCGTAATAGTGGAAAACGGCATGCCTATTGAGTATTCCTTTGTTTCCCTTGATTACTACGGGGAAGGCTTTGACTATAAGACTTTTGAAAGTCCCTCGGAGGCCCTTGACCTCTATTTTGCGAGCCGCGACCGAGAGATAAGAGTTAAGCAGAGGGCGGCGGATATTCTGCGTCTGCTTGCCAATGCGGAATCTCGTTTGACTAAGAAGATTGAAGCCCAGGAGGGCGAGCTTGCAGATTGCGAAAAGGGTGAAAAATATAAATCTTACGGCGATCTTATCACCGCTAATCTTTATAAATTGAAGCGCGGCGACAAGTCGGTTGAGCTTGTAGATTACGAGAGCTGGAACGAAGAAAAGCAGGATTTCGATACCACCGTCATCACTCTTGACGAGCGACTTTCCCCTGCCGCTAACGCCCAAAGATACTATAAGTTGTATAACAAGAGCAAGACCGCAAAGGTGGAGCTTGCCCGTCAGCTTCAAATTGCAAGACAGGAGCTTGAATACATCTATTCGGTGTTCGATGCCCTTGCAAAAGCCGAGACTGCTGCTGACTTGACCGAGATTCGTGATGAGCTTTACAGAAGCGGTTATGCATCTAAAATGAAGGGCTACTCCGCTCCCAAAAAGCAGATAGCGCCCGTGATTGCCGAGTTTATTACCACCAACGGCTATCGAGTGCTTTGCGGAAAGAATAACTATCAGAATGAGTATATCACCCACAAGTTAGCCGAGCGACACGACTATTGGTTCCACGCCAAGAATATGGCTGGCTCTCACGTGTTGATGATAACCAACGGTGAGGAGCCGCCTGCCGAAGACTTTACCGATGCTTGCGAGATCGCCGCATATTTCTCAAAGGCGAAGGGTAAGTCGAGCGTTGAGGTTGACTACCTTTTCGCACGTGGCGTTAAGAAGGTTTCCGGAGCAAAGCCGGGTTTTGTTATCTACCACAATAATTGGTCTGCTTTCGTCACTCCTGACGAGGAAAAGATCAAGAGAATGAGAAAGAAATAAGCGAGGCTTTATGGATAAGGCAATAATTGAAATACTTGAGGCTATGAAGCTCCCTTTTTCATTGTCGGATATAGAAATCTCACCTTTTACAAGTGTCGAGGACGGAAGTGAATACAGCGTTTGGCTTGTGCGCTGCGGAGATCAAAAATTTGTACTGAAAAAGGCAAAAGGCTTTGAAATCGAAACCTATTCCGCCTTCTTTTCCGATATAGCTTCGGGTGCGCCGAGATTTTACTCGGCGGTCAACTATCAAGGTGACGATTACTTCCTTATGGAGTACGTTGAGGGGGTTGATCTTTGCAAATGCACCCGGGATGGCTTGAAAAAAGCCATTGATGCTATTATTTCGCTTCAAAATAAGTATTGGGAAGATAAAATCCGAGAAAATTGTGGTTTTTCTTTTGAGAAAAGTCTTGAAGGCAGAATCCGCCGTGGAGAACATCTTTTTGATGACGAAATTGAAGCTGCGTATTCCAATTTTTTAGAGGAGTATCGCCGTCTGCCTCGTACTTTGTGCCACGATGACCTGTTGCCATTTAACGTGCTTGTTTCGGATAATGACGCAACCCTCATAGATTGGGAATATGGCGGAATACTTCCCTATCCCACGCCTATAGCGAGGCTTATTGCCCACTGTGAGGAAACCGAAGACGCGTTCTTTTATATGGGCGAGGACGATAAGAAGTTCGCAATCTACTATTATTACGAAAAATTTGTCGGCGTAAAAGGCATCTCATATAACGAATACCGACGCTCACTTGATATGTTTTTACTGTATGAATATTGCGAGTGGATAATGCTGGGCAATAAGTATGATAGCGGTGACAAACGCATGCTGGAAAAATACACTAAATTGGCAAAAGCCTTGATAAACAAATAAAAAACGGATATTCAAGAAAAATATGAGTATCCGTTTTTTTGTTTAACTGTTGTAAAATAATAGACATTTAGTGTCGATTAATTTTTATGAATTGTAATATGGAGTTTGTAAATAAACTGTTAAAGAGAAGTTGTTTAGTTGACAAAAAGTCGGAAACATTATATAATATAATTGTATTTTTGTGTTTGCAACATATTTTTGAGGTAGAAACTATGGAAAATTTTTCTGCAATAGTGCTTTCGCTTGAGAATCTTATCAAATATGTAAACAAGATCAAAAGCGAAAAAATATCAGAATTCGGCATCAAATCCGCTCACTTCAACTGTCTTATGCGCATAGATCTTGCCCCCGATGGGTTGACTCCTACCGAGCTTTCCAAGGACAGCGGTGTGGACAGAGCCTTTATTTCCCGCACGACATCCGACCTTATCAAGGGTGGTTTTATAAAGACAAACGAAAAGTTTGATGACGGTAGAAAATATAAGGTTAAATACATTCTTACTGAAAAGGGTAAGGAAGTTATAAAAGAGACAAAGCAGCTTTTCGAAAAATATTTTTCGCTCATCGGAACAAAGATCAGTGAGATAGATATGAAGGGCTTTTTCAAGGTGCTTCTGGCATTGAATGAATCCGCCGATTCCCTTGCTCTTGAAAACTAATGTATTGTTTCATAATTGCGAACCCCGTAATTTATATGTTTTGAAAGGATTTTTAAAAATGGCTACTAAGCTTCCCAACAGAAAAAGACTTACAAAGAATTTTCCTCGAATCTGGGACATAAATGACCTTCTTGAATGCATAGAGGAGCATGGTGATAAGGTCTGCTATAAGTATTTTGAGCAGGGTCAGGTCAAGGAAATGACCTATTTCGAGGTTCATGCTATGGCTAATCAAGTTGCAGCCGCATTTGATAAGCTTGGCTTTGCAGGTAAAAGAGTTGCAGTTATCGGTGATACCTCTCCCCAGTGGCTCTGCACTTATATGGGTGCTTTGGCATCCGGTGCGGTAATTATCCCTATGGATAAGGAGCTGGCACTTACCGAAATTGAAAAGTTCCTCGAAATGGTTGAGGCTGAGGCAATAGTTTACTCCAAGTCGTTCAATGAGAAATTCGTTACCACTATAGGTTCTCACCCCACACTCAAGCGCTTTATTCCCATCAGCGCAGACTATGATGCGTCCTTCTCTGATAAGATCCTTCCCTTCGCAAATTTCCTCGAGATAGGTCAGGCTCATATAGACGAAGGATACACGATCGGAATGGTAAAGAGCCGCGATGAAATGTGTGAAATGCTCTTCACCTCCGGTACCACGGGCACCAGCAAGTGCGTAATGCTCTCTCAAAAGAATATTTTTGCGGCAGTCAACTCTGCAGTCGAAACAGTTTGCTTTACACCTGATGACGTTATCGTATCGGTTCTTCCCGTTCATCACACCTACGAGCTTATGTGCCTGCTGGCAGAGCTCGTATACGGTGTTACTACCTGTATAAATGACTCTCTCCGTCACGTTCTCCGTAACTTCCAGCTCTTCAAGCCCACCGGTCTGGTGCTCGTGCCTATGTTCCTTAACACTATGTATAAGAAGATCTGGTCCGAGGCAGAAAGAACCGGTAAGGCAAAGACCCTTAAGGCGGCTATCGCAACCTCAAGAGGCATGATGAAGGTTGGCGTTGATATGAGAAGAACGCTCTTTAAGTCGGTTCTCGATTCCTTCGGTGGCAGACTTGACCACATCATCTGCGGCGGTGCAAAGCTTAATCCCGAACTTATAGTTGGATTTGAGGACTTCGGAATCTCCGTATTTGAGGGTTTTGGTATTACCGAATGCTCCCCTCTCGTTTCTGTAACTCCCTATTATGCAAGAAAGCTTGGCGCTATTGGCCCTGCTGTTCCCAGCTGTAGAGTTCGTATCGCTCCCAATGGTGAGGTTACCGACGATGGTTATCCCATGGGCGAGATCCAGGTCAAGGGCGACAACGTTATGATCGGTTACTATAATAATCCCGAGGCTAATGCCGAGGTGTTCACTAACGACGGTTGGTTCCGCACAGGCGACATTGGTTATATGGATAGCGACAAGTACATCTACATCACAGGTAGAATTAAATTCGTTATCGTGCTTGAAAACGGAAAGAACGTATTCCCCGAGGAGATCGAGGAGTATCTCGACGCTATTGAGACCATCAGCGAGTGTTGTGTTGTAGGTAGAAAGAATGAAGGTAGCGATGAGATTATTCTCACTGCGGTAGTTTATCCCGATTACAGCAAGTTCCCCAATGATGCGGATGAAAAGACCATAAAGGACACTATCAGAAAAGAGATCAATGCTACTAACAAGAAGCTCCCCACCTTTAAGCAGATCAAGGCGGTTGAGATCAGAAGAACAGAGTTTGAGAAGACTACTACAAAAAAGATCAAGAGACAGCTTGTTAAGTAATAAATAAATATCCCGAGAGTCAAAAACTCTCGGGATATTTATTTGCAAAAAAAAATTGCATTATCCTATTGTAAAATTTCATTTTTTGTGTTATTATGATTATATAACTATTTAATAAGGAACGGTCATTTAATATGAAAGACGGTTTTATTAAGGTTGCCGCTGCAGTTCCTGCGGTTAAGGTGGCTAATACTAAATTTAATTGCGAATCTTGTATTTCTCTTGCACAAAAGGCAAGCGAGGCAGGTGTCAAGGTGCTTGTTTTCCCTGAGCTTGCTCTTACGGGATACTCCTGCGGAGACCTTTTCAGTACCGACACTCTGCTTGACGGTGCGCTTAATGCCCTTCGCGAGTATATTTATGCTACCGCTATGCTCGATATGGTCAGCGTTATCGGTCTGCCTATCTCCTTTAGCGATAAGATCTATAACTGTGCCGCAGTAGTTTCGGGCGGTCAGCTCCTCGGTCTGGTTCCCAAGAAAAATCTTCCCACTTATCTTGAGGCTTATGAGGCAAGAATATTCGCATCTGCTCCCGATGATAATTTTGCATATGTATTTGACGATAGCGTGGTAATGCTTGGTCTTAAGCAGATGTTCGTTTGCCGTCAGATGCCTATGCTCCGCCTCGGTATTGAGATCTGTGAGGATTTGCTTGTTGCGGCTGCCCCCTCCAGCGTGCTTGCAGCAGCAGGTGCTACTATAATTGTTAATCCTGCGGCTTCTGGCGAAACAGTTGGCAAAGAAGAATACCGCAGAATGATGGTATGCGCTCAGTCCACTCGTACACTTTCGGCTTATATCTATTCAGGTGCGGGACTTGGCGAGTCTACCTCCTGCATAGTTTTCGGCGGTCACGCCATGGTTGTTGAGTGCGGTAGACTGTTGGCGGAGAGAAAGCCCTTTGGTGACGGAGACCTCGTTATCAGCGAGGTTGACCTCCATAACGTATCCCGTGAAAGACGCATTAAGAACACATTTACCAAGGACACCTTTGGAATGGAATTCTCCGAGATTGAATTTGATCTTGAGGTATGTGATACAGTTCTCACACGAAGTGTAGAGCCCCATCCCTTCGTTCCCGCGGAAAGCCCCGAGAAAGCGGCAAGATGCGAGAGAATACTGGATATTCAGTCCTTGGGTCTTGCTCGCAGAATAGAGGCTTCTTATGCCAAGAAAGCGGTTGTGGGTATTTCGGGCGGACTTGATTCCTGCCTTGCTATTTTGGTTATGGCTCGTGCTATGGACTACCTTGGACGCGACCGCAAGGATATAATTGCGGTAACTATGCCCTGCTTCGGCACTACCGGAAGAACTAAAAATAACGCTACCGTGCTTTGCGAGGCTTTAGGCGTAGATTTCCGAGAGGTAAACATTTTTGCCGCAGTAGAGCAGCATTTTAAGGACATTGGACACGATATGAACAACCACAACGTGGTTTACGAAAATGCACAAGCTAGAGAGCGTACCCAGGTGCTTATGGACATCGCCAATGCCGAGGGTGGTATCGTAGTCGGTACGGGTGACCTTTCCGAGCTTGCGCTTGGTTGGGCTACCTACAACGGAGACCACATGTCTATGTACGGTGTTAACAGCTCGCTCCCCAAGACACTTATCAGACATGTTGTAAGACATTGTGCCGATAGTGCAAAGGCAAAGGGAGAGGATGCGCTTGCTACTTCCCTTTACGATATTCTCGACACTCCCGTGTCTCCCGAGCTTCTTCCCGCAAAGGACAACGGAGAGATCGCGCAGGTGACTGAAGACTTGGTTGGCCCTTACGAGCTTCACGATTTCTATATCTTCAATTTCGTAAGATACGGATATTCGCTCAAGAAGATATTCAGACTTGCAAAGATAGCTTTTAACGGAGTTTACGACGATGCTACCCTTATCAAGTGGCTTGAGGTATTTGCTCGCCGTTTCTTCGCACAGCAGTTCAAGCGTTCTTGCATGCCCGACGGCCCCAAGGTCGGCTCGGTTGGACTTTCCTACAACGATTTCAAGATGCCCTCCGATGCAACAAGCGCGATTTGGCTTGATGAGATCGCAGAGATCAAGGCAGAACTTTAATTTGATAATTTATAACGAAAACCACGGTGCCTTTGCACCGTGGTTTTCGATTTTCAGTTATAATTCAAAGCTCTTTAACGAAAGCCAAAAGATCATCAAGATCTCCGTGAGGATAGACCGAAATGTCCTTGTTTGATTTATTTATAATGCATTCTGTAAGCAAAAACACCTTGCAACCGAGAGCTTCGGCAATCATATCCTCGCCCACGTCATTTCCTACCATTAGGCACTCCCCGGGAGAAACACCCAGCTTTGCCATTACCTCGCGGTAATAATCGAGATTGGGCTTGCAGAAATGAGAATCCTCAAATGTGGTGAAAATCTCAAAATCCGAGGGGGTGAGACCCGTCCAGCCTATTCTCTGCTCGGTAGCGGTTGATGGAAAGAATGGGTTTGTAGCAAGAGCCACGCGAAACCCCATATTTTTGATCTCGCGAACGGTTTGGGCTGTTTTATCGTTGTATCCGCAGACGTTTTTGACCTTGTGAAACTCGTTGACGTAATATTCGTCAAATAAACTTTGCAATTTTGCTATGTCCATACCAATAACCGCCGAAAAAGCCTCGTTAAACACTTTTTCGTTGGTTCTTTCTCCATCATTTTTTACCATGGCGCTTATTCCCGCCCACAGAGCCTTGCCGAGCATAGCTTTATCAAACCCAAAGGGGGAGATCGCCATTGCAAGACCACTCGAATAGGCGGCAATAAAGGTATCTTGCTCCATAGGCAAAAGCGTGCCGTCGAGATCGAATAAAACAGTAGTTATTTTCATTTTCTTATTCCTTGATCTTTTGCAAGCAGATTCCCGTTCTTGCGGGGAGATAAATCCGCAATTTTGCTTTTTTGTCGGGGTGCTTCTCTGCGGTGTAGACGTATTCCTTGGAAATGCGGTCATAGCCGCCAAAGCTCTCGTCGTCAGTTGACAAAATTACCTTGTATTTTCCGACGGTGGGTACGTTTATCCAATATCCCTCGTAACTGTTCGTGGGATGGAGATTTAGCGCAAAGATAAGTCCGCCGCGCTCGTAGTTCAGCACCTTATCGTCGTTGCCGACAAAGAGGCATTTTGTTTTTTTCTTAAATATTTTATTGTCTTTCGTTAAGGAAACAAGCTCCTTGTCGAATTCGCGCAAATATCCGTATTTTAAAGTGCCATCATCGGCAAGATGCCACTGTCGGCGACAATAGAAATAACTCCAGCCGTTGCCCTCTCTGGGGAAATCTATCCATTCGGGATGACCGAATTCGTTGCCCATAAAGTTGAGGTATCCCTCGCCGCCAAGCGACATTGTAACCAAGCGGATAAGCTTATGGAGAGCCATTCCTCTGTCGATTACGGGGTCGGGAGTGGACTTGGACATTGAGGTGTACATGTTACTGTCGCACAAACGGAACATTATAGTCTTATCGCCTACAAGTGCCTGATCGTGAGATTCGGAGTAACCGATATATTTTTCGGCAGGACGTCTGCTCGTCAGCTCACACCATATCTGCCACATATCCCAATGCTCGTCGGGAACGTTTTTGAGAAGCTTGATCCACATATCGGGCGAGCCCATAGCAAGGCGGTAGTCAAAGCCGATTCCTCCCTCCTCGATGGGCAAGCACATTCCGGGCATAGCCGACATATCCTCGGCAATAGTTATCGCCTTGGGGTTGACTTCCCTTATCAGCTCGTTGGCAAGCTGGAGATATGTGATAGCCTCGGTGTCGGTGTTCAGCGAGAAATACTTAGAGTAGTCGGGAAACGCAACGCCAAGACCGTGATCGTGGTATATCATAGAGGTCACGCCGTCGAAACGGAAGCCGTCGAATCGGTATTCGTCCAGCCAGAATTTAAGGTTGGAAAGGAGAAAATGAATGACCTCGTTTTTGTTATAATTAAAGAGCTTTGTGCCCCAAGCGGGGTGATCTCCTCGCTCTCCCTCATGGAAGAACTGATATGTGGTGCCGTCAAACTCATTGATCCCCTCGGCGGTGTTTTTGACCGCGTGGGAATGAACAAGATCAAGAAGCACGGCAATTCCCATAGAGTGAGCGGCGTCGATAAGCTCTTTTAGCTCATTTGGGGTGCCGAATTTTGAGGATGCAGCAAAGAAGGAGGACACCTGATAGCCGAAAGAGCCGTAATAGGGATGCTCCATAATTGCCATTATCTGAATGGTGTTGTAGCCAAGCTCCTTGATTCTCGGAAGGATATTATCCTTGAATTCTCTATAAGTGCCAAGCCCTTCCTTTTCCTGCGCCATTCCGATATGACACTCGTAAACGTAAAGCTCCTTTTTGGGGGTGAAGCTTTTCTTTTTCCACTTATATTCGGGCTCGTCTACGATAACTCCGCACCAAGCAAAGCTTGTGGGGTCTTGCTCAACTCTACGGATATAAAGCGGTATTCTCTGAAGTAGCTTTTCGCCGTTTCGAACTATTGAGGCGACGTGACAGCCGTTATAAAGGGTATCTGCCCCCTCTATAAACACCTCGAAAACACCGTTGCCGAGATTTGTGAGTTTATGGTCAAACCATCGCCAA
This sequence comes from Eubacteriales bacterium, assembly GCA_045653805.1. Lineage (GTDB taxonomy): Bacteria > Bacillota > Clostridia > Oscillospirales > CAG-272 > SVTX01. The sequence goes on along the minus strand of JAZOMF010000075.1, from coordinate 53,657 downwards.
TCGGTGAAGTCTCCCGTAAGAAATACTTCGTCTGCGGCAGGTGCCCACTCGCGATAATACCATCCTTTTTCAGTCTTATGGAAGCCGAAATATTCGTGACCGTTAGCAAAATCGCGGAGATTGCCGCCTTTTCCTACAAGTTCTTCCCTCTTTTTGGCATAGTTAGCCATGCGAAGCTCAATGTCCTTTTCAAAGGGCAAAAGACAGGGGTCATGCTCAAAAATCTTATATGGCATAGCGGCTTTCCTTTCTAAAATCGTAATACAAGATAATTATACCATATTTTGTGCAAGATTTCAATAATTAAAACAAAAATAGAGTGAAAAATCGCCCCATTCACTTTTTGTGAACGGGGCAGTTATATTTACTTGATTTTTGTAACGCTTCCGTTAGAGGTATAAACTGATTCGATTATCTTCTGAACCGAGAGAGTTCCCTTGCCACTTACGGGGGGCTCGGTGTCGTTGATAATTGCGTTTGCGAAAGCATCAAGCTCAAGGGTGTACATATTACCCTCTTCGATGGTAAGCTCAATAGGCTCAACGAGGTTGTGATCCTGCTGTGCGTCATATCCCTTTGTCTCAGGACAAGCGAGAACTTTAACAGATCCGCTCATTACCTGAGAGAGTGTGCCGCTGGCAATGATGCTTCCCTTTGTTCCATAGAATTCAAGAGGAGCAGATCCGGCTGCATCGGGAATGTTGAAGTTAACGTCAACATATGCAAGAGCGCCATTGTTCATCTTCATGATAACATTTGCGGAGTCGTCTGCCGAGTAATTGAAGGTCTGATTCTGCGCAAATCCGAAGCACTCAACTGCATCAAGACCGGAGATGTACTGAAGAAGGTCGATACAATGGATTCCAAGATCCATAAGCGCACCGCCGCCAGAAAGCTTCTTGTCCTGTCTCCAGCAATTAGCCATTTCGGGATACCAGCAGCTAAACTGCGCTCTCATAGATACTATGTCACCGATCTTGCCATCTGCAATCAACTGCTTCATAGCCTGGTGATATGCGTGGAATCTCATCATAAAGCCAACGCCCAGCTTAACTCCTGCCGCATCGCAAGCTGCGATTATTTCCTCACTGTCTGCAACGGTCAAGCCCATGGGCTTTTCGAGCAGGATGTGTTTGCCGGCTTTTGCCGCCGCCAAAGCCTGCTCCTTGTGGCAGAATACGGGGGATGCGATATATAGTGGCTCGATCTCATCGATAGCCAAAAGCTCCTCGTGAGTAGTGAAAGCATATTTTGCACCGTATTTTTCTTTGCATTTTTCTGCGAAATCGGGATTTACGTCCATTACTGCAACAAGCTCTGCGATGTCGGAGAGCATCATTCCGGGAAGAGTTCTGCGGTCAGCAATACCGCCGCAACCGATAACGCCCCATTTGATCTTTCTCATAAATATATTCCTTTCGATTTTAGGAAGTTTTCGTTCTTTTATATTTGTGCCTTTGCGCCAAAGCGCAAAGGCACAAAAGCATTAAGCAAATTTCAATTATTCGCCGCGCTGCATCTCTGCAACTGCCTCGAGAACGGCGTCTGCCATGTACTCGATCTGCTCGTCGGAGAGACCGTAGAGAGGAAGGTGAGTAAATCTCTTGTAGAATACCTCTTCACATACGGGACAAGTCTTTGCGATCTCGTCAGAATCGTAGCCCATATCCTGAACGATCTTGAAGCGGTAGAGGGGACCGAAGTGCGCGATCTGAGTAACGCCCTTCTCTTCAAGCTTCTTCTTAAGCACCTGAATATCGCCGCCGGCCTTGGCAGGATCGATCTGGAGGAGGTAGAGGTGGTAAGTAGGCTTGATCTCGTCGCTGTCAAGAAGCTGAGGAACGATAGCGTCGTTTTCAGCAAATCTCTTGGTAAGATATTCAGCAGCCTTGCGACGTATTGCGATGATCTCCTCGTTTCTTGCAACCTGAAGAGTGAGTCCGAGACCCTGGATCTCAGTAGTAGAGGAGTTTCCGGGAACGAAAGGAGCTTCCTTTCCGGGGATGGGCGTGATGTTGTAGAGCCAATCCTTGATGGGGCAAGTGAAGTCAAGACCCAAGAAACGAGCTCTCTTCATGTGAGGAGTATAGCCGGGGATGGAGGTACAAAGAATACCGCCCTCACCGAAGGAGGTGATGTTCTTAACCTCATGCATGGAGAATGCACCGAAATCACCGATAGTACCGATCATTCTGCCCTTATACATTGCACCGAATGCGTGAGCAGCGTCTTCAAGAACAACAATATTATTCTTCTTTGCAAGCTCAAGAATGGGGTCAAGGTCAACGGGATAACCGCCGATATGTACGGGAACGATCATCTTGGTCTTGGGAGTGATCTTGCGAGCAACGTCTGCAGGATCCATATTGATGGTTCTGGGATCAACGTCAGCAAAAACGAGCTTGCATCCGATAGCAAGAGGATATGCCATAGTAGCAACGAAGGTGATAGCGGGAACGATAACCTCGTCACCTGCCTTAAGGTTTGCATACTTGTATGCGATCTCAAATCCTGCGGTTGCATTGGTTACAAAGGTGGAAGACTCTGTTTTGAGATATTCGTTACAAGCCTCCTCAGCTGCTGCTACCTTGCTTCCGAGAGAAAGCTTACCGGGTGCGTGAGAAACTGTATCCAACTTCTTAACCTGCTCCCATACTGCAGCAATAGCAGCATCGTATTCTTCGCCCTCGCCCTGCATAAGGAAACGGATAATTTCCATAAGGTCATGAACGTTGTAGTTTTCACCAACTGCAGCCCACGGTACTCTGGTAGCACCTGTGTTGTATCTGAAATCAGTCGTTTGTTTTCCCATGATATTTTACCTCCTAAAAATAGTTTCATTTTTCATTTAAACCGGCATATACGCCGGTCTATTCACTTAATTATAGCAGATTGCTATAAATTTTACAATGGAAAATCGATAAATTGTTATGAAAAATCGATAAAATATGGCTTTTTTTTACGGATTTTACTTGTTGTTCTTTCTAAGAGTCGAATAGTTGCTTGTCTTCGGCATGAAATCATCACGTAGTGATGTTTGGAATCAGAACCTTTACACAAATTATTTCGCAATTTAGTGAAGCATTCAATTTACTCCGTTGGGGGTGCCAAAAGGGTCAAGCCGCGGGCAGCTTGACCCTTTTGGCACCCCCAACGGGAATCGAACCCATAACTAACCCTTAGGAGGGGCTTATTATATCCATTTAACTATGGAGGCGTGCGATATTCAATTTATTTTACAACAAAAAGTATTATAGCACATATACGGCGCTTTTTCAAGTGCCAAATCATACATTTTTGAAAAAATCTTCCTTGATGATAGCGCAACTGCCCACGTTACGGTAAACACCTTTGATGAGCATTCCCTTGCGGCGTATGCCCTCGAACACCATACCGTTTTTCTCCATAACGCGGCGTGATGCCTCATTTTCTATCATAAATTTACCTTCGATCCGCTCAAGGGCGAGGTTTTCGAAGCCGTATTTTATAACTCTGCCAACCACCTCTGTGCCGATCCCTTTGCCGTGATATGCAGGATTGAGTACGTAGCCTATTTCGGCGCCGTTATGTGCGAAGAAGAATCGGGTAAAGCCGCAGGTTCCAATCATCTTGCCACTATCCTTGCAGATGACTGCCCAATCGAAGAAATCGCCTGTCTTATATCTATTTTGCAGATACATAAGGTATTCGAGAGTATACGCCTTGTCAGGATGAGGCGACCAAGTGAGATATTTCGTGACATCGTGATTGCCTGAATATTCGTGCATATCGTCGGTATCGTCAAGACTCAATTTGCGCAAAATACACCTATCAGTTTCAAGAGTTGGGATATTTGAAAATATGCTGTATATAAGTTCTTTTTTCATTTTTGCCTCGCAAAAGTATCGTTAGATAGATTATATTACATTTCTTCCCTATTTACAAGTGAAATTTTGGAAGTTGTGTAAATTTTTTTGCTTTTTTATGACAAAGCGGGCAAAATATGATATAATTAGACATATTTGATATTGAGAGAGTTTTATGGAATATTTAAATCACGAATATCTCGTTCCGATAATTATCGGAAGTGGAAAAAATTCTACAACAGTTGCCAAAAGAATAAGAAAAACCACCGGAGCTGAGGTGCATCTTTTTGCCGATAATTTTTCTCTTTGGCAGAGGATGAAATACCGCTGTCACAAGGTAGCTCCCTTCAAAGCGGATTTTTTGATTATGAGTCTTATGGCTTTTGAAAAGTCGTTGGAGGAGTATTACTTCCCTGTAATAATTCTTTGCGGAGATGATGCCGAGAAGATAGTGAACAACAAAATCGCTGTGATTGAAAGCTCTTTTGTAGTGGTGCGCTACGATGAAATAACAAAATAAGAAAGGAGACGGCCGATATGATGAAGATAAAGGATATAATCGAAAGACTTGATTGCATATCCGTAAGGATGCCAAAGGGACTCGGCGGGAGAAAGATCGCTCACCTTTGCCACAATTCTCGTGTTGCTTCTCCCACATGTCTTTTCTTTTGTAAGAGAGGCGCACTGGTAGACGGCCACAGATACGCCGTCAGTGCATACGAAAACGGAGCGCGGTTTTTCGTGGTAGAGCGCGAGGTTGACCTTCCCGATGATGCGGCTGTAATTACCGTTAAGGATTCCTCCGAGGCGCTGCGCAAAATTGCCGTTGAGTTTTACGGCGACCCTGCAAGCTCTCTTCGACTAATTGGTATCACCGGCACCAAGGGAAAGACCACGGTTGCTTTATCCGTCTACAACATTGCCGTCTCAAGCGGTATAAAGATGGGTTACATAGGCACTAACGGTATGTATTATAACGGCAAGGTCTTTGAAACCGCCAATACCACTCCCGATTGTCTGGAGCTTCAGATGGCGCTCCGCGAGATGAAAAATCATGGAGTTACCGATGTAGTGATAGAGGTCTCATCCCAAGCTTTGTGGCAACAACGTACCTATGGATTGAATTTTGACATCTGTGCCTTTACCAATTTCTATGAGGATCACATAGGCGGTGTTGAGCATCCTACGCTTGAGCATTACAGAGATTGTAAAAAGCTTCTTTTCACCGATTATAATGCAAAAAGTATAGTTATAAATGCCGATTGTCCCGAAAGCCGATATATGGTTGATGGAGTGGATTGCCCCAATATAGTGACTACCTCTGCCAAGGGGGATACGATCTGCGATCTCTTTGCCGTAAATGCCCAAAAGGCTAAGAAAGGAATTCGTCCCGGCGTTTCTTTTGAAATGTTTTCAGGTGTTCCCACTTCTGTTTCGGTTGCGGAGCACGGGAAGGATATGTTTATTCCGATACCCGGTCTTTACAGCATAGAAAACGGTCTTATTACCTTTGCGATATGCTCGCTTATGGGGTTATCATCCGACTTTATTGCAGAGCAGATGGCCAAGCTGACTATTGCGGGAAGATTTGAAACGGTGGAGCTTGAAAACCGCCCCAATACGCTTTTTGTTATCGATTACGCTCATAACGGCGCAAGTCTGAGGGCAGTTCTCCGCTCTCTTCGAGAGTATGACCCCAAGAGAATTATCGTGCTTTTCGGTAGTGTTGGCGGAAGAACCTTTGGCCGCCGTGCCGAGCTTGGTCGCGCCGCAGGCGAGGATGCCGACGTAATAATTCTTACCTCGGACAATCCCGACAACGAAGATCCCACCGACGTTATCGACGGTATAATGGAGGGTCTCCACGGTGTGGACAAGCCCATATATAGGATTCCCGACCGCGCGGAGGCAATCGCAAAAGCATTTGAAATAGCTGAAGACGGAGATTTTGTTCTCCTTGCAGGCAAGGGGCACGAGAGCTATCAGCTTATACGCGGCAGGAGAGTTGAATTTTCCGAAAAGCGTGTGCTTGAGAGCGTTAATGCTAAATATTATCTGTTAAATAAATAAACGAAAGCGAACGAATTTCTTCGTTCGCTTTTTAGTTATTATCATTACCACGAAACGAGATCAGTTTTTCAACATATAGCCCTTTCCTCGTACGGTATAGATCAGCTTTAATCCAAGCTTATTATCAATCTTTTTGCGCAGATGGCAGATATATACGTCACCCATATTGCCTTCCTCTGCTCCAAGCTCGGCGTATATTCTTTCGCGCTCTACCACTTCTCGACGATTTTTACACAAAAGAGCCAATACCTTGTATTCGTTGTCACTGAGGGGGATAAGTTGATCGCCCCAGATCGCCGCTTTGTCAAGCTCTGAAACGGTAAGATAATTCGTTTTTTTGAAAACTTCCTTTTTAGGATAACTTCTATCTATTAATATTCGTTTTGTACCGCCGAAGATAGATAGAAAATCGCGCATGAGAAAGGGGCGCTGAAAAAACTCCTCGCAAAGTGCGGCTTTCTCATATACTTCATTTTCGGGCTTTTTTGAAAAACCGATAAGCACGGCACTTTGGGAGTATTGCAGAAGCTCGGTTTCGTTGACCGAGTCAAGGTCTGCTATAATGTACGAGACTTCAGTTTCATCTCCTCCAAAAGACTTATCAGTAATGGTAAATCCCAGTGCATTCAAAGAAATAGACAGCATATGGGCAAAGCGTGTGTCATCGGAAACTATTTTTGCGATCTTGCTCATAGATTCGCCTCCTTAAGCTCTGCTATAATTGCTTCAAGCTCCCTTGTGGAGTGGGTCTTCATAATTCTATCACGGACAGATGCGGCGCTTCGTACGCCCTTGATATAAAGTGCCGCGTGCTTTTTGATCTCTGCTGCGGCGGTGTATTCTCCCTTGCTCTCACGAATCAGATTGACGTGGCAGAGACAGGTATCAAGCCGCTCGTAGAGGGTGGGCTCAACGAATTCTTTCCCACCAAGCCTTGCGGCGATCTCGCCAAATATCCATGGATTACCGAGAGCACCTCTACCAATCATCAATCCGTCGCATTCGGTTACGTTTATCATATTTACGGCATCATCGGCGGTGTATATATCACCGTTGCCGATAACGGGTATCTTGACCGCTTTTTTTACTTCTGCGATAATATTGATATCAATTCCGGGATTATACATCTGCTCTCTGGTTCTTCCGTGAACGCAGATAAGCGACGCTCCTGCCGCCTCAAGCATTTTTGCCATCTCGGGTGCGTTCTTGGAGTCGGAGTCCCATCCTGCGCGAATTTTGGCGGTAACGGGAGTGTGTCTGAGAGCCTTGACGGTGGCTTCGACTATACTTGCGGCAAGTCGGGGATTTTTCATAAGTGCGCTTCCCTCTCCGTTGCCTACGATCTTGTGCATAGGACATCCCATATTTATGTCTATTGCTGCGGGAGAAGCCTCGGAAACGCAATATTTATAATTTCTTGCCTCGATCATAGCCGCCGCTTCGGATACAAACTGAGGCTCGCTTCCGAAAAGCTGGATCGCCATAGGGTTTTCCTCGTGTCTGACCGCCGCCAATGGCGCGGTTTTTGATGAGGAAAGGCTATTCTTTTTTGACAATTCCTCGTAGCAGAGTGCTTTTGCCGACACCATTTCGCTAACGGTGTATTCCGCACCGCTCTCACGGCAGATCTTTCTAAAGGAGTAGTCGGTAAAGCCTGCCATGGGTGCCAGTATAAGTCCATGCTCAAGGGTTATATTTCCAATTTTAATACTCACGGTAATTCTCCGATTAAAGGTTTACTTTATAAGGTCATTTATGATTGCGCTCGACATAATAAGTCCCATAGCAGACGGAACGAAGGACAGGCTTCCTGGAATTGCTTTGCCGCTTTCGGGGTCGATAACCCCGCTCTTGCGAGGCTCTTCCCTTGAGTAAACAACTTTATATTTCTTGATTCCTCTTGCTTTCAGTTCGCGGCGCATAATTCTTGCCAGAGGGCAAACAGTGGTGTCGCTGATGTCGGCGATCTCAAAGCGTGTTGGATCGGTCTTATTTCCCGCTCCCATAGCAGAAATTACGGGCACTCCGTTTTTGTACGCTCTTTCTGCTATTTCAAGCTTCGCTGCCACGGTGTCAACTGCGTCTGCGATATAGTCATAACCCGAAAGATCAAATTTGTCGGCATTTTCGGGAAGATAAAACACGTTATAGGCATTTATATCGCAATCGGGATTGATGTCCAGCATTCTCTCCTTAATGACCTCAACCTTGGGGCGACCCACGGTGGAATGAAGAGCAATTATCTGTCTGTTTATGTTTGAAAGTGACACGGTATCACGGTCGAAAACGTCGATATGTCCAACTCCTGCTCGGCAAAGCGCCTCGCAGATGTATCCGCCAACGCCCCCAACACCCAAAACGGCCACGCGCGCCTGTGACAGCTTATTTATTGGCTCCTCACCGTAAACGTATGCGGTGCGGGAGTGTTCTTCTTTTATATTCATGCTTTTGCTCCTATGCTTGCATTTTTACACATTGATTTTAACATATTTTTAAAAAATAATCAAGTCTACTTTACAAAAAATTAAAGTTAGTGTATAATTGTATCGATAAATTTTATTAGAGGTGCTTATGATAGACGAGAGCAAGCTTATTGAAAAGGAAAAATCCAGTGAACTCATATACGACGGGCGAGTACTTCACTTATATAGGGATGAAATCTTTCTTCCCGACGGAAGCGAAGGAATAAGGGAATATTGCAACCACAACGGTGGTGTGTGCGTTCTTCCATTGACAGACGAAGGTGAGGTTATACTCGTTAAGCAATACCGCTATGCTCATAGAAAATGTACCCTTGAAATTCCTGCGGGAAAGCTTGAAGTTGGTGAGCGAGACGACTTGCGCTCTGCGGCTCTTCGCGAGCTTCGTGAGGAAACAGGTGCAGAATGTCGAGAGCTTATATATCTTGGTGAGATGTACCCATCCCCCGCTCTCTTGAGCGAGGTCATCTATATGTATTTCGCAAGAGGACTGACCTTAGGTGAGAGAGAGCTTGACGATGACGAATTTCTCGAGTGCGAGCGTGTTCCCTTTGAAAAAATGCTGGATATGATCGAGCAGGGTGAGCTTCCTGATGCAAAGACACAGATTGCGGCGCTCCGCGTGTGGAAATTGCTTTCCGATAAGAAAATCTAACTTTAATGAAAAAAGACCGTTTAAAAAAACGGTCTTTTTATCTTAAAAACTTAAATTTATTTCGTATCTTTACGTAATAAAACACTACGAGTCGATTAAGTGCTATATCGTAAACCACAAAGGTTACGTTCAAAAGCAGGTAGGTTCCGATTGCGGCGTAGAGTCCCCAGCCGTCCTCGCCAAATGTCATCATAAAGGTGTTATAGAAGTCGCCGCCGTAAAGCAGGAAGCTGGCGATTGTCAAGCTTATTGCCACCGCCGCATTGAGCAGCAGTATTTTGAGTGTCCAGACAAAGGGCTTTTTTAATCTCTGGAGCTTATCCTTTACTATTGGATAATATCCAAAGAACAAAATATAGAACCATCCTCCCATGCTATACGGCATAAGGACTACCGAAAGGATTCCGGTCACTGCAAAAATAAGCCATGGATATATTCCACCAAATTCTATAACTGCAAAAAGGCAGAAGAATGATGCCAAAGCCGCCATCGAAAGATCAAGAGTTTCGATAAACGATCCCATAAAAAGCAAGGCCACTCCCAAAGCCGCAAGCAATGCACTGGCTGTTAGCCGTTTTGTTTTTTGAGGTATTCCTCTTTTCACGTCTGTTACCTCGTTATTTTAAATACATCTGATAAGGTCGCCGCCCATGCACTCGCAGCAGCAGTCAAGGCACAAAAGCGAGGTGCAAACGTCACAGCCCGAGCAACCCATATCATTTCCATTCATTCCGCCTGTACCGTAGCCGCGTGCCTGCATAGTAAGACGGTCTCTTGCGGCTCTGTATTCGGGGTTTGCAGGGTCCATGGTACAAGCTGTGTTTATCATTCTTTGGGCATCAACGAAATATCCCTTTTTGATAAGGATACAGCCCATAAGATAGTGCCATTCTGCGGCGCGGTCGCCCTCGTTGACAGAGTTAAGCTCTGCCTCAGCCTCTGCGATATTGCCGTTATTGATGTTTCTACGAACCTGACCGTAATTATATCTTGAATTGTTAGACGAATTATTGTAACCGCCGTAATTGCCGTAGCTACCGTATCCCGCATTAAATCCGCCTTGGGATTTTCCCGATCGAATTGCCTGGATCTCCTCGTGTGCGGAGTTGACTTCCTTCATCTTCTCCTCGGCAATCTCCTTCATGTCGCTATCGACATATTTATCGGGATGGTATTTTCGGGCGAGCTTTCGGTAAGCCTCCTTGATCTCCTCGTCGGTTGCGTCGGGAGATACGCCCAATACCTTATAAGGGTCTTTATATTCAGCCATTTGTGGATTTTCCTCTCTTGTGTTTGCGCTTGTTTTCACCTTTGGTCTTGCCGTCTATTTCAAGAACGCTGTCCGCCGTGTCGGGCATACCACGGTATATTATATTTTTGATGATGCCCTCAATAGTCGGACATTCTGAAAAATCTATAAGATCAAATGCAGGCTCTGCCGCAGCAAGCTCCAAGCGGAGCGAGTTTGCAACGTCCCTCTTCTGTTCCTCTGTAAGCTCTCTGCCGTCGTAAAGGTATATAAAGGGATTAAAACGCTGCTTTTTAATGTCGTCATCAAGGTCGTCACAGGCATCGACGATATATATCCATCGTCCTATGTGTCGTCCGATATTGCGCATAATTGTTTCGTTGTTTCCTTCAAGCCCAAAGGATAATATATCTGCAAGAACATCTCCAAAGCAATCTGCGGGAACGTCTACCGAAGAAAGTCTTTTCTTTTCGGTTTCGGCGAGTCTTTTAAGACCTGATTCGATTCTTTCGTCAAGCTCTCGATAATAGTGCAACGCCTTTCTGCGCATACCCTTTGCAATAGGCTTTAAGAGCTTTGCTTTAATGCGGTCAAGTCCTTTTTCGTCTGCAATATCGTCTGCGGTCTTTCCGTATATCAAGAGTGCTGCGGCATAGGCACAATAGTCAAGCGACTCACAACCCTCAACGTATGCACGCTTTTTGAAGGGGTGAGCTATGCAACGTCCTCTTTTAATCTCAGGCTTTTCACCCGAAATCGCCAATCGGAGCAAAGCCAGAAAGGTGATGTCATAGCTGAGGGTCATGCGAGAGCACTGACCCGTGCATCTTCCCTGCGCGCGGCAAAGACCGCAATACACCGCACGGTAATATTCATTTTCTCTCACACGCAGCTCCGGCGTGTCTGTGCGGATGTAACCAAACATACTTGACCTCTAAATAAAATAACTACTTATAATAATACATTATTTTAAAGGAAAAGACAAGGTTTATTTGTAAATATTTATTGATTCTGTGTGAATTCTGTGTGATAATGTGTCAATTTTTGTCGGTTGGCACTTTCTACAAAGAGAAACTTTATATAAAAGCGAAAATTCATCATATATTTTTGAAAAATCTCTTGAAAAATCCACAAAAATAGGTTATACTATAATTTGGTATAATTTTGAAATAATTTATGGAGGAATATAAAATATTATGGCACTTACACTTAACAAAAGCGCAAAGTTTGAAGGTGTTAAGGGTCCCGTTCTCACCATCGTTATGGATGGCGTAGGACTTGCTCCCGACACTATTTCCAACGCAGTTGCAGGCGCTTACACTCCTAATCTCGACGCTCTTATGGCAAACTATCCTATGGTTGCTCTCAAGGCTCACGGTACTGCCGTTGGTCTTCCCTCTGATGACGATATGGGTAACAGTGAGGTTGGTCACAACGCTCTCGGCGCGGGTCAGGTGTTCGCTCAGGGCGCAAAGCTGGTAACACAGAGCATTGAAAGCGGCAAGATGTTCGCTTCTTCTACTTGGCAGGAGATCGTTGGCAACGTTAAGGCTAACGCTTCTACTCTTCACTTCCTCGGACTTTTCTCCGACGGTAACGTTCACTCTCACATCGATCACCTCAAGGCTATGATCGCACAGGCTAAGGCTGATGGCATTGCAAACATCCGCATTCACATCCTTATCGATGGTCGTGACGTTGGTGAGACCAGCGCACTTGAGTACATCAATCCCTTTGAGGAATACATTGCATCCCTTTCCGACGCTAACTGCAACATCAAGATCGCAAGCGGCGGCGGTAGAATGAAGATCACTATGGACCGATATGAAGCAGACTGGTCTATGGTCGAGCTTGGCTGGAAGACCCACGTTCTTGGCGAGGGCAGACAGTTTGCAAGCGCAGCTGAGGCAGTTGAGACCTACAGAGCAGAGCTTAAGGTAATCGACCAGGATCTTCCTCCCTTCGTAATCGCAGAGGACGGCAAGCCCGTTGGTACCGTTGAAGACGGCGACAGCGTTATCTTCTTCAACTTCCGTGGCGACCGCTCCATTGAGATATCCAAGACCTTCGACGCTCCCGAGGGTGCCTTTGACAAGTTCGACAGAGTTCGCGTTCCTAAGGTAGTTTACGCAGGTATGCTTGAATACGACGGCGACCTTCACATCCCCTCCAAGTTCCTTGTAAATCCCCCCGAGATCACCGAGACTATGGGCGAGTACCTCGCTAACACCGGCGTTAAGCAGTATGCTATCTCCGAGACCCAGAAATACGGTCACGTTACCTACTTCTGGAACGGTAACAAGTCCGGCAAGTTCTCCGAGGAGAATGAGACATACGTTGAGGTTCTTTCCGACGTAGTTCCCTTTGAGCAGAGACCTTGGATGAAGTGCGCAGAGATCACCGATAAGCTCATCGCGGCTCTTGAGGCAGGCGAGCATGACTATTACAGAGTAAACTTCCCCAACGGAGATATGGTAGGTCATACCGGCTCTCTTGCGGCTACAAGATGCTCTATGGAGGCTCTTGACCTTCAGATCGGCAGAATCCTTGCAGTTGTTGACAAGCTGGGTGGCGTTGCTCTTCTCACCGCAGACCACGGTAATGCTGACGAAATGTTTGAGATGGACAAGAAGGGTCAGCCCAAGGTTGATAAGAATGGCAAGATGAAAGCTAAGACCAGCCACACCCTCAACAAGGTTCCCTGCATCATTTACGACAACACCGATGCAAAGAATCACTACACCGTAAAGGCAGACGAGGGCAACTTCGGTCTCTCCAACGTAGCGGCTACTATGGTTAACCTTATGGGTTACGAGGCGCCCGCAAAGTGGGACGAAAGCGTTATTGAGCTTAAGTGATTTTTGATAAAGAAAACGGAGAGGTTTTTGCCTCTCCGTTTTTATATGAAATAACGGCGGATATTTTCCGCCGTTATTTATATTATTTCTTTTTCTTAAAGAAAACTACAACAGAGCTAACTACAGATACGGCGATAAGAATTAACGCGGGTGCGGATACGATCGCCTCACAACCGAAAGAAAGAAGTCTTGCCATAGTATTTATTCCTCCTGAAAATTTTGGTAGTTTTATTATATCACCAATTTTTTAGTTTGTCAATACATGTGAGGAATCAAATATAATTAAAGTTGCATGACTTCGGCAAAGTATTCGTTGAACCCTTTTTTATTGAATATTATGAACTTATACTGTTCCCCGTTTGTCATGTATAAGGTTGCCACGGGGAAAACTATCCATTTCCACGAAAGCTCTCTGATGCCAATGAGCGGCAAAACGAGGTTTCTGTATTTGCTGTCTACGGTAAGCTTATTTGTCTTGTAGGTGATGGATTTTTCGTCAATAGAAAGACTACCGCCAACTATTCCACCTTGGCATATTACACTGCATGCAAATGATTTTTTCATTTAATACCTCTTCAAATTGAATTTTAGCACCATTTATAAATCAACGTTTCGGGATGAGAGAACGCAAGAGAAATGTTTTTTGCGGGATTGATAAGTAAATTTAGGACACCGGGTTCTTTCGTACCTAAACGAGTATCCATAGTAAGTTTTCTATAAGGCTTAAACCCACACTTTTCCTGAACTCTCTTTGATTGGTTGTTAAAGTTATAATATCCACAGGTCAAAAAGTCGAACTGCAAATTGTTGAACAAATAGTTAATTACAGCCATTACCGCTTCAGGCATTATGCCTTTTCCCCAGTAATCCTTAGATAATACGTAACCGATTTCACGTCCATAATAACTATTAAATTCTGTCAGCTTGTCCTCAAGTCCGTATTTTTCAATGCCAAGAGAACCTATTACCTTGTTGTTCTCTTTTAAAACAATAGCGAAGGTTTTATCTTCTTTAATAAAAATATCCAATATTTCTTGAGATTTTTCGATGGTTTCGTGATGCTTCCAACCGGCCATTTCGCCAACACCCGGAACAGAAGCGTATTCGTAAAAATCGTGCAGGTCAGATTGCTTAAACGGACGTAAAATTAATCTTTCAGTTTCTATAACAAATTCGTTAATCTTGAACTTTGCGTTCATATTTGTACCTCGTCCAATCAGAGTTTATATAACAGTTGCATTATATCATAAAATTCCCGAAAAGTAAATAGGATGGCAGAGTTTTTACAAATTGAACCGCACCGCAAAACAAAAAGCTCTGCCGAAGCAGAGCTTTTTGTATATCGAAATAATCCCAAATGGGTAATTATCTCTTGGAGTTTTGAGAGTACCGTTTGATATCGTGAATATCGTGGAAATACGTGCGATATCGTGAACATCGTGAGTATTGTCGCATAAAGTGTTGCACCAAATTTGCACCAAAATTACACCACATTCAACGCTGTTCTGGTCGATAAATTGGAATTTTGCGGCTTTATTATTTGGGGGCTTCGTAGTGGCTTCCTATGGGCTTTGATATTTTTACCATATCTCCGTCAAGTTTTTCGTATTTTAAGGCTTGGTATTCGCCGCCAACAATACGATACAAATTTTCTGAAGGAATATATACTATCTGAAAAACGCCAAGACAAGCATAACCTGTAGAAAGTTCCATAACTTCTTCGGGAATTGTCAAGGTTTCGGTATGTTCGTATTTGCAACCCCAAAAACTATTTTCCACATCATAATTTTCATTGTAATCATCAAGGCTGATTTCTTTTACAAAATACACCCCCTCGATTTCTTTATAATCTTCAAAACGAGCCTCTCCAAAACTTGTTACAGTATCTTGGTGCTTTGCATTAAAGAAATATACGGCAATACAGACGATTGGGCAATCTTCTCCATTATCACCGCCAACATAACCCTCTACATCGGAAACACTTCCGTCTCCGTATGAAAAATCAAGAGTAACATCATCAATATTAAACTCCGTTTTATCGCTTTTCACACCAAAATAAACCTCGGGCAATTGTCCCATTCTTCCATCAAATCCTATATTAAGACCTGCCGATTTAGAGCAGGACGAGAAAACAAGGCAAGAAACTAAAAGTAAACATATTAAATAAATGCTTTTCTTCATAAGTATATTCTCCTTTGTCAAATTCAAGTTTATCGATTAGTTAGATTATACCATAAAAACGGCAAAAAGTAAATAGGACGGCTCAATTCTTTACAAATTGAACCGTCCTATGTCTTGTAGGGACAGGCGTCCTCGACTGTCCCTTCCAATAAAACACAAAAAGTCATATGGAATTTGTCGCTATATAATTAAATTTCGGTATTGTCCAAACAACGATTTGTATTCTACTCTATAATTGATTCCATATGACTTAACCCATGGGTGGATTTTTCTGCATAATTCCACAAGCAAATTACCGGGCTTTTTTTCTAAACTTAGTACAATCCAAATTTTTTCCTTCGAACAATCATGGTGCTTGATTTTAAATTCGTCGCTTAAAACATAGCCTATATAGTTTTCTATTTTATCCATAAGCAAAGTCTGCTGTTCAGCACTGTCATCAAACTTGCCGGACGATATGATGAATAGTTCAACAACACCATCTTTCCTAACAGCTTCAATATCAAGATTGTTTGCATCGTAAACTGCCATAATAAATTACCTTTCAAGTTTATTTATCAGTTGTATTGTACCATAATTTTTGCAAAAAGTAAATAGAACAGTTCAATTTTTTACAAATTGAACCGCTCTTGTCCGTAGGGGCGTTCAATGAACGCCCCTACAATAACAAAAAGCTCTGCCGAAGCAGAGCTTTTTGTATATCGAAATAATCTCTGTAAGGCAGAAATTATCTCTTCGAGTTTTAGCAATACTGTTTGATATCGTGAATATCGTGGAAATACGTGTGATATCGTAGCTTTATCGTGTGTTTTCGTGCGATATCGTGAATATCGTGAGTATCGTTTGATAAAGTGTTGCACCAAATTTGCACCAAAAATCACACCAACATTCAACGCTATTTTTCTCGACAAATTGGAATTGGTCAATTTATTTTTCAAGAATAAGTTTCCAATTTTTTGCGATCTCCGGAGGCATCATCTTCCCTAAAGCTTCGCCATCACGAGCAAGGTCTTTCTTTCCAAAGTGAAAGAAGAAAAATTCTCCAACGCCATCGTTGTATCCAAGCTGGAATTCGAGTTCTCCCTTGAAATAAGGGAATACCGGTTTTAACTTTTCATCAATTGCCCATACAAATGCGGAGTCGTGATTGGAAATACAGCTGATAATCCATTCTTCTTTTTCAGCAAACCATTCCCAAAAACACTTAGCCGCTTCTTCGTTCATAACCTTTTTAGCAAACAACCCAAACATATTTATACCTCCTAAACAAATTCAAGTTTATCGATTAGTTAGATTATACCATAAAAACGGCGAAAAGTAAATAGGACGGCAGAATTTTTACAAATTGAACCGCCCATAAACGTAGGGCGGGGGGCTTGCTCCCGCCGCAAAAATTCATAATCAAAAACGGCGGCACTAAGGCATTGCCCTGCAAAACAAAAAGCCCTGCATAGCAGAGCTTTTTGTATATCGAAATAATTCCAAACGGGTAATTATCTCTTGGAGAACTGAGGAGCACGACGAGCGCCCTTGAGTCCGTACTTCTTTCTTTCCTTCATACGAGGGTCTCTGGTGAGGAATCCAGCTGCCTTGAGAGCGGGACGGTAGTTCTCGTCTGCGGTGATGAGCGCACGAGCTACACCGTGACGGATTGCACCTGCCTGACCGGAGATACCGCCACCGTTTACGTTAGCAACGATGTCGAACTTGCCGGTAGTGCCGGTTACGCCGAAAGGCTGGTTGATGATGAGCTTAAGGGTCTCGAGACCGAAGTAGGTGTCGATGTCCTTGCCGTTGATGGTGATATTGCCGTTACCGGGGTAAATTCTTACACGAGCAACAGACTTCTTTCTTCTACCGGTACCGTAGAAGTAGGGCTTTGCACTAGTATACATAGGTTATCTTCCTTCCTTTCCTTTAATTAAAACTCGTAGGTCTCGGGCTTCTGAGCCTCATGCTTGTGAGCCTCGCCGGAGTATACCTTGAGTCTGGTTGCCGCTGCTCTACCGAGAGCGTTGTGGGGAAGCATTCCCTTTACTGCTGTTTCCATAGCGAACTCAGGCTTTTCTGCCATGAGCTTCTTGTACTGAATGCTCTTAAGACCACCGATGTAGCCGGAGTGTCTCTGATAGTATTTCTGCTCGAGCTTCTTACCGGTAAGTACTGCCTTGTCAGCATTTACGATAATAACGAAGTTACCACAGTCAACGTGGGGGGTGAATTCAGGAGCGTTCTTTCCGCGGAGAAGGTCGGCTGCAACAACAGCGGTTCTGCCAAGAGGCTTGTTTGCTGCGTCGATAACGTACCACTTGCGGACAACTGCTTCTTTTTTCTGCATGAAAGTAGACATTTTAGTTATCCTCCAAAATAAAAGTAATTTTTTAAACCTTGGATATTATATCACAACACTTTTTGTTTGTCAATACCTTTTTTGAAATTTTTTTCAATTTTTTAATTTACCTTTTACAAAGCTCTTGTTTTCTCGTTTTTTCTCGTTTTTTCATATCGTTTGCTTTTGAATGATGTCAAAAATTTTTTTTAGAAATTTCCCGAATTTTCAATTTATCATGTGTTTTTCTCCGATTTTCTTCGAAAATGTTATATTTCCTCCCTTTCTTTCATAGACTGTAACCGTAAATCAAAAAGCATCGGAGGACAAATAAATGATGAATATTTACAGACCTGAGGGGCTGCTGTACGGAAGCGAAGAAAATAAGACCTTTATATGCGGCGGCAGGGTTGGTCTTGAGAAAGCTATGCAGATGGGGACGATACTTGAGAGCACTGTCATTCTCTGCGACAAGGAGCTTAATCTTCACGTCGATCTTGGCGGAATTGTGGGCATTATTCCCCGCGATGAGGTACTTTACTCTACTGACAACGATATAAAGGATATTGCCGTAATTACGAGAGTGGGAAAGCAGGTCTGCTTTAAAGTGACCTCAATAGTTGAGTCGGGCGGTCAGACGATTGCCTATCTATCAAGACGTGCGGCACAGATAGAATGTCTACACAATTTTATTCACAGTCTTATCCCCGGAGATATTATCTGCTCACGTGTCACACATCTTGAGTGCTTTGGCGCCTTTATTGACATAGGATGCGGCATCGTTGCGCTCTTGCCTGTGGATTGTATGTCGGTTTCTCGTTTTTCACATCCTAAAGACCGCTTATATAAAGGAATGGTAATGAATACTGTGTTCAAGTCCTTTGATAAGGAGAAAAACCGCATATTCGTATCAATTAGGGAGCTTCTTGGTACTTGGGAAGAAAACGCGGCGCTTTTCTCACCGGGACAGACGGTTACAGGAATCATCAGGAGCGTCGAGGACTACGGTGTGTTCGTGGAGCTTGCTCCAAACCTTGCGGGTCTTGCCGAGCTGAAGGATACTGCAGGGATTTCGAGTGTTGCACCCGGTCGTACCGCAGCGGTATATATCAAGAGTATTATCCCCGAGAGAATGAAAATAAAGCTGGTGTTGATAGATACATATATAAACGAAGAAAAGGCGCTACCGAGCTTTAAGTATTTTATTGA
Source organism: Eubacteriales bacterium (assembly GCA_045653805.1). Taxonomy (GTDB): domain Bacteria; phylum Bacillota; class Clostridia; order Oscillospirales; family CAG-272; genus SVTX01. Next base: position 34,781 of record JAZOMF010000075.1, on the reverse strand, counting down.
CTGTGAAAGTGTTGAGCATCTTTCTTATTGGCGATATTCTCCGTCAACATGTCCGCGGATTATCGAAAGCGTTTTTGAGTGAAACAGACCTTCAAAGTCATGTTCCCAAAGGATATTTTGTGTAACAATTGTTAACTTTTTTGAACATTTTTATAAGCATTTGTAAATATTTTTTGTAACATATTTATACTATTGACATAAAAAGTCATTTGTGCTATAATTACGATGGTTTTACTTGTATTTATTGCAGGTGAGTTAAATGTAGTTAATGTTCAGAAAGGATTTTTCTAAAATGATCAAGCATTTTAAGCCTATTGCCTTAGTCCTTGCACTTCTTATGATCCTTGCTTGTTTCGCTTCTTGTGTTCAGCTTGAAGACGAAGCGCTCGAAGGTCCCGGAGGCGGAGATCAGGCAGAAAAGGTTCCCGAATCAGTTGAAAAGAAGGACTATGGATCCCAGTTCTTTCTCTCCGTTCTTACAGACGTTAACCCTTTGAAGTACTATTGGGTTGAAAAGAGTGAGGGTGATGCTATGTCCGAGGCTATATATGCCAGACAAGAAAAGGTATATAACTATCTTGGAGTTGAGATCGTAGCTACCTCTGCGGGTAGACATAACACCTATGTCGACCCCTTTAGAGACGCTGTGTTGAAGCGAGATGGTTCTGTTGACTGTCTTATATCTCATGTTCAGACCGGTGTAGCAGGATTTGTTAAAGATATGTATTTGAGAGATTTCAATGAGCTTCCCGGCATTGATCTCAATCAGGATTATTGGAATGCCGATTTTATGGATATGCTTGCTATCGATGGTAGCTACTATTTGGGTTTCAGCAATTTCAACATTCTTTATACTTACGTAATAGCATTTAACAAGGATATGCTTGACCAGTATGCAGGCTCTATGGAGAAGTCTCTTTACCAGATGGTAGAGGATTATGAGTGGACCCTCGATGAAATGCTATCTTTGGCACAGCTCGTGTCTATTGATAAAACCGGTAACGGTAAGACCGATGATGACGTTTATGGACTTACCGGTCAGCAGTGGGTTCCGTGGACCAATTTCTTCCATGCAAGTAACATTAATCTTGTTGAAATGAATGAAAGCGGCAAATATGAGATCGCATTTATGAATTCCGTAAATGCTGAAAAAACTAACATTCTTGTTAAAAAGCTTAAGGATTTCGTTAATTCTGAGTACTCATATCTCGACTTTAAATCCACATCTGCTCCCAGCGTTCCGATTACTTCCGGAAGAACCCTTATGCAGTTGGCGTCTACTTACTGGCTTGAAGGTTATTTGAAGTATGACGTTGACTTCGGTGTTGTTCCCTATCCTATGTTTGATACCAACCAGAAAAACGTTGGTTACCGTTCTCTCCAATGGGGCGGTTACCTTTGTGTTCCTTCTTACGTTGATAACGAGACTAAGGTTGGAGAGACCCTTGAAGTTCTTTCCTTCTATAGTGATGACGTTATGATAACATTCTACGAAAAGATGCTTGGTAAGCAGGTTGCAGACGTTCCTGAAGATGCTAAGATGCTTGATGAATACATCTGGGAAACCGTTACTTCTGATTTCGGTCAGACCTACGGTGATGCTGCTGACAAAGTTCTCTATTTCCTCCCATACGTTACTCGTGATACTGCTGATGGTGGCCAGGAGATGGCGTCTTACTATAAATCCTTCGCAAATAACACCAACAAGTCTATTGAGAAGTTCGTTAGAGAAGTCAATGTTAACAAGGCAAAGCAAGGTAAATAATTTAAAAGTTATCTCCCCGTCATTAGACGGGGAGATTTTACATACACATAAACGTATAAAATGCGGTGTCAAATCGACACCGCATTTATCGCTTACATAGTTTTTAGATTAAAAAATCAAAGTGTAGATTTAAATTTTCTTTAGCTTTGCATAGTTTGCCATTAGGCGTTTTGTTCCTACTCTATCGAACATGACTTCATATAAGATGTCGTTACTCATGGGAGTAACAGATAGAACTTCGCCGTCTCCAAATGTCATGTGACGAACGCGATCACCGGGAGCAAATATTGTCTTGGGGGCGTCACTTTGAGCAAATATGGTCTTTTGAGAGCCTGATGTGGTACTTCCCTTGCCAAACTTGGGGTTTTGAGCCGCACTGTTTTTGCTGAATCCACCTAAATAGGAGCCGCCAAATGGCAATCCCATATTTGAGCCTGAGCTCGATAACTTGTTAGCAGACTGTTTTCCAAAGGAATTGGCTTTGCTTGAGCTATATGTGTTATCACCGAAATAGTAGGATTTTCCGCTATTATGTGTACCTACGTTTTGAGTGAAGATAGCGCTTGAGCTCTTATCCTCGCTTTCAACGTATTGCTCCGGAATCTCGGAAACAAATCGAGAGATGGGATTGTACTGTGTCTGACCGTATAAAAGTCGAGATTTTGTATGAAGGATATAGATCTGCTCCTTGGCGCGAGTCAGAGCAACGTATGCAAGTCTTCTCTCCTCTTCCATATCATCTTCAGTGCCAACGGCGGTCTGGAAGCTTGGGAATATTCCGTCCTCAAATCCGGGAATGATAACGATAGGAAATTCAAGCCCCTTGGCGCTGTGTATGGTCATAAGCACAACCGCGTCGGCGGTATCATCATAACGGTCTACGTCTGCTACAAGGGCGTTTTCTTCCAAAAAACCGATGAGCGACGGTGTCTCAGTGTTATTTAAATATTCCTGAATGCTGGATTTAAATTCATCGAGGTTGTCAAGTCTGTCCTTCTCCTCTTCGCCTGCCGCTTCAAGCATAGCACGGTAACCGCTTTCGTCCAGAACGGCATCAAAAAGGTCTGTAAGCGACAGATGTTCCGACATGGCGGTCAATCTGTTTATAAGCTCCGCAAAGCCCTCAAGGGTAACTGCACTGCGAGAGAGCGCTGTGTACTTACTTGCCTTTTCTATGACCTCAAAGAGCGAGCAATTCTGCTCTGCGGCGATCATTGAGATAGCCTCGATTGTTCGGTCACCTATCTTGCGCTTGGGCTCGTTGATGATACGGAGTAATCTTTCTCGGTCGCTGTGGTTAGCTATTAGTTGGAGATACGCCACTGCGTCGCGTATTTCCTTTCGGTCTGAGAATCGAACTCCGCCCAGCATTCTATAAGGAACACCACTCTTGGCAAAGGCACGCTCGATACTGTTGGACTGTGCATTTGTGCGGTAGAGCACGGCAAAATCGCGATAGGTTCTTCCCTTTAGTGCAACGGCATTATATACGATATCGACAATATCTCTTGCCTCGATATTCTGATCCTCAACCTTGCGAATTGTTATCTTCTCACCGGTATCTCCGTCTGTCCAGAGGGTCTTTCCCTTTCTGCCCTTATTATGTGCAATAACTGCATTTGCGGCGTTGAGGATGGTGCTTGTGGAGCGATAGTTCTGCTCCAGCTTGATTACCTTGGCATCGTCAAAGGATTTGTCAAAATCAAGAATATTGCCAATGGTAGCGCCTCTGAATTTATATATAGACTGATCATCGTCACCAACTACCATTATATTTCTGAATCCGCCTGCCAAAAGTGACGTAAGCACGAACTGTGCCTCGTTGGTATCCTGATACTCATCTACGCAGACGTATTTGAACTTTCTCTGGTAGTAGTTGAGAATATCAGGATCGACACGGAAGAGCTTGACGGTATTGATGATAATATCGTCAAAGTCCATTACGTTGGACTCAAAAAGGGTCTTTTGATACTCTGCATATACTCGAGCTATCTTTGAAAGACGGAAATCGCCATTTACCTCGTCTGCATACTGCTCTGGGGTCATCAGCTTGTCCTTCGCACGGCTTATAGCCGCCATAACGCTCTTGATGGGAAATTGCTTTTCGTCAATACCGCAACGCTTCATCGCCGAGCTGACAGCCTTTTTCTGGTCGTCGGCATCATATATGGTAAATCCGCTTTTATATCCGATCTTCTCGCAGTTTGCACGGAGGATTCTCATACAAATAGAGTGGAAGGTGCCTGCCCAAATGTCGTTTGCAACGGTTTCGTCGTCGAGAGCCTTGGCAAGACGCTCCTTGATCTCCTTTGCGGCCTTGTTGGTAAATGTAATGGCAAGCACTCGGTAGGGCTGACAGGGGGCATATGCAAAGTCTGTGAGCATATCCTCTGCAATAGATACGTCAGGATTACGAAGTGCATCCTCCATTTCACGTATATATGCTTCATCTACATATTCGGGAACGAAATCGGTGTAATAAGCATCTCCGTATTTAATTATGAAGACAACGCGCTTTACAAGCACCGTAGTTTTACCACTACCCGCTCCTGCCAGTACCAAGAGAGGTGAATTGACGGTAAAAACCGCCTCTCTCTGCTTTGCGTTGAGGCTTGAGTAGCATTTATTGAATAATTTGCGTTTTAGTTCTAAAAATCTTTCGTTAAAATCCATTTTAGTTTATGTAAAAACCGCCACGCCGAGGCGCGGCGGCTTTTTGTTATCTTTCGTTTTTATTCTGATTCTTGGACTGTTGATTCTGATTCTGGTTTTGATTCTTGCTCTGGTTTTTGGACTGCTGAGCCTTATTGTTGCTCTGATTCTTGCCTGACTGCTGATCGTTCTGCATTTTTAATGCCCTCCGTATGGAATTTAGTTGTACGAGATATCCCGTTACGAAGGAATTTTTGACAGAATTGTGGCAGAGTATTCATTTTATTATAATTCTCTATTGTATCTGGCTTTTACCGAGCTCATAACAAAGACTGTAAAGTACACACCCGACAAGGCAAATACAATGCTTGCTACGATGGCAATGATTGGAGAATAGTAGAAATACCACTCACCAATATTTTCGTAGGGCTGAACAAACATATAATAAACGTTGGCGGCACTTGAAAGTACTGCAAGAAAACTTACTACCAAAACTCCGCGCCAGAATATCCACTTATGCTCGTTGACTTCTCTTCTCTCGCCATTTTCAAGTGCGGGGGCAAGATTTGAGTGCATCTTATATACGTCCCATAAAAGCAATACTGCAAATATCACCGTTACAAGTATACAAATAATATCAAGTATAGTGAATGACACAACCTTATAAAACGACAGGTATGCTTCAAGGTCTGTTTTGACGGATACAGGTGAAAATTCTTCGTTTGAATAAAGAACATTAGCGATGTCTCTGGTGTAACAGGATATTATTGTGCCAACAGAAGAGAGTGCTAAAATAGGTATCCATTTTTTACTGTATCTTATAAGTAAAAGTGCGCCTGTTGCCAAAACTATATAGAAGATAGCATTGGGGAGTATGTTAATATGGTCGGTATAAAAGTCCATTGAAGATACAAAGGCGGCTATGATTACGCATAATCCGCTCGAAATAACGCGGACGGTAATAACGTTTGGTCTTTGGCTTATCTCGGAAATATAGAAGCTTGAAAGACTTGCTATAAAGGGTTTATCTTTTCGCACGTTTATGAAATATATCAGTGCTCTTATCAGCCAAGTGAGGCAGACAGGCAGTGCAATTATGAAGGAAATCCAGCGCAGAAGCGTGATGAATTCGTAGGAGCTGTTGGTCGCAAGCGAAGTGAATTCGGGGAGTACGTATGCTGCGCAACGGAAAATAAGGAATACTATTGTTAAAGAGTACATCTTTTCGCTGGCGTTTCTTTTGCCCTCGCGTACGTACATTATTCTCTTTCCGCTTTCGGGGTCGGCCACAATTCTTTTGTGAACACGCCTGTAATATACATAATTTCCTTCGTGCATCATACCGAGGGACAAAAGTCCTTCAAAAAGGCTTTTATAAGCGGGCAAAAGGACTATAAGCTCAAGTATTGCGAACACGAAGGCAAACAAAAGCGTGCCGACCGAGGTTTCATTGTCGCTGTAAAGCTGGTCTATTCCAAATACGTTTTGGAGCAGGTAAATAGCAATGTAGCGCAAACAACTTATCAGTATTCCTCTTTTGAAACCACTTAGAGCATCTGAAATACGGTGATTAACGTCGGAAAGATTGATGAGAGCCGAGCACAAAATTATGTATCCAATAAAATCGGGCAAGTAGTCATTAAGAGCAAGATTTGGCTCAAAAAGGAACAAAAAAGCAAAGGGGAGCAATGTAAATCCAAGATGTTTTTTCATTTTTATCTTCATGATAATTCCCTCCTTTGCTTATTTTATTTATTTTTTCTTTTTCTTTTTGGAATACTTGGAATTGCGCTTTGAGTTACGCCGCTTAAGCTTGTCCTCGTAATAATTTTTCATATCCTCGATTGCCTTTTCATCCTTGGCATCTCTTATTTCTCGGAATTTATTGATAAATGCGAATTTGGATTTTTTGTACGGCATATCCTCTTGTCCTGCGGGACAGATCATAGCGTAGCACTTGAAGAAAAGGAACGTGTTGATAGCGGTGTAAATTACCTGTGCTATCATCAATATTGTCAGTGCTGTTGCCTTGTTTTCACCGCTCATTGAGGTTACGATAGGTGTCAGTGTGATTATCTGATATACGTTGAATATGCCAACGTATATGATATTTGTGATCGCCTTTTGTCTGGTGTCGGGATAGTCGACTCTTCTTGAAAGGTCTGCAACACCGTAAAGCAATGAGATTTCAAAAAAGATACAAACTGCAATCTTAACAAAACTCATAACGGTTGAAAGCATGGCTACGTCGATGCTTGTGAAGTTGCCAAGTGTCCAAGTGACACCGATTATCAATGAGCAAGCAAAAAGGAGAATATCACCGATAAGGGCGTATATAAATACGGGGTCGTATTTTCTTAGTTCCTTTAATCCGAAGAACATAAATATGCTTCCTATCAGCATTCCCGCAAAGATGTAGGGACCTAATCCTGCAGTTACCAAGAAGGATAACATATATCCTATGAGTAAAAATCCAAAGCCCATTTCTATTCTCCTTTCTGTCTGTTATAGTGAATTATGATTACTGATTTGCTCCGCAACAGTTCTTGTATTTCTTACCCGAGCCGCAGGGACAGGGATCGTTTCTGCCCACCTTTTGCGCCGCATCCTTTTTAACGCTCACCTTTTTAACAGTCTTTTGAGTGCTGCCCTCAAAGCCTGCGGTAATGGGATTTGCCACCTGAACGCGCTGGATCTGATGCGCAGGTCTGGGTATAACCGCGAGGATCATACGGACGGTCTTGTCGCGTATCTCTGCGATCATATTGTCGAACATATCACCACCGGTGATTCTGTATTCCGTGATGGGATCACGGTGAGCGTATGCCTGGAGATTGATCATACCCTTGAGGTCGTCCATAGCGTCGATGTGCTACATCCAGGCCATATCAACGTTTTTGAGTAGGATGGATCTCTGAACCTCAAGATATACTTCCTTACCGAAAAGCGTTTCCTTTTCCTCGTACATTTTAAGCGCACGGTTGGTGAGCATATTCTCGATGTCGGATGCGTTCAGCTTTTTGAGTTCATCTGCGGAATAGCGGAAGTCGTTCTCGCCGCAAATATAGGAAAGGTCAGCTCGGAGAGCATCAAAGCTCCAAGCCTCAGCATGCTCGTCGCTTGTGTGAACCGCAACAACGTCGCTGATGGTGGAAACGATCATCTTCTTTATAGTTTCTTCAATGCCGTCGCCACCCTCGAGAACGTCACCTCTCTGCTTGTAGATGATAGTTCTCTGCTGGTTCATAACGTCATCGTATGCAAGGACGTACTTACGGCGCTTGAAGTTGTTATCTTCTTTCTTCTTCTGCGCGCCCTCAATGGAGTTGGAGAGCATACGCGCATCAATAGCAGTGTTTTCGTCAAGTCCCATTCGGTCAACTAAGCCCGCAATTCTCTCTGAACCGAAGAGACGCATGAGGTCATCCTCAAGGGAGAGATAGAATCTGGATTCGCCGGGGTCACCCTGACGGCCCGAGCGTCCGCGGAGCTGGTTATCTATACGGCGGCTCTCGTGTCTTTCAGTACCGAGAATGAAAAGTCCACCCGCTTCTCTAACCTTTGCTGCCTCGGGAGCGATCTCTTGCTTATATTTTTCGTAAAGCTCAGCAAAAAGTTTTCTTGCCTCGATAAGCTCCTCGTTATCGGTGTAGGATGTTCCGTTTGCCTCTGCAATAATTTCCTCGGGGATATCCTTAGAGCGCATTTCCTGCTTTGCGAGAAATTCGGGGTTACCGCCAAGCATAATATCGGTACCACGTCCTGCCATGTTAGTGGAGATGGTAACAGCGCCAAGCTTACCTGCCTGCGCAACTATCTCCGCTTCCTTCTGGTGGAATTTCGCATTAAGGACGGTGTGCTTGATACCTGCATTCATAAGTCTGCGAGAAAGCTCCTCGGACTTTTCAATGGAAACAGTACCAACCAGCACGGGCTGACCCTTTGCGTGGCACTCCTTGATCTGCTCAATAACGGCGTTGTACTTACCGTTTACGGTTTTGTAAACCGAATCGGGATGATCCTTACGGATCATAGGCTTATTGGTGGGAACTTCAACTACGTCGAGGTAGTATATCTCCTTAAACTCCTCCTGCTCGGTAAGAGCAGTACCGGTCATACCGGAAAGCTTCTTATACATTCTGAAGTAGTTCTGGAATGTGATAGTAGCGAGGGTCTTGTTCCCTTTTTCAATTTTGACGCCTTCCTTGGCTTCGATTGCTTGATGGAGACCATCAGAATAGCGTCTGCCGGGCATCATACGGCCTGTAAACTCATCTACGATGATAACGCCCTTGTCGGTTACAACGTACTGCTGATCGCGGAACATAGTACCGTGAGCCTTGATTGCCTGGTTAACGTAGTGCATAAGGTCTGCGTTTTCGGCATCGGTGAAGTTTTCAACACCGAAGAATGCCTCTGCCTTCTTTGCGCCCTTGGGGGTCAAGATGGCGTTTCTTGCCTTTTCGTCTACGATGTAGTCTGCATCGTATTCATCCTGCTCTATCTTGGCATCAATTTCCTTGTTTACAAGCTTGCGGAGAGTACGTGCAAAGCGGTCTGCTTTCTCGTACATATCGGTGGGCTCGTCGCCTGCACCCGATATAATAAGAGGTGTTCTCGCTTCGTCTACGAGGATGGAGTCTACCTCGTCCACGATTGCAAAGGAGTGTCCTCTTTGCACCATTCTTTCCTTATAGACCACCATGTTGTCACGGAGGTAGTCGAATCCAAACTCGTTATTTGTACCGTAGGTAATATCAGCCGCGTATGCCGCCTGCTTTTCGTTGCTGGACATGCCGTGAACAACGAGACCGGTGGTGAGTCCCATAAAACTGTAGACTCTGCCCATTTCCTCGCTGTCTCGGCGTGCAAGGTAATCGTTTACGGTAACGATGTGAACACCCTTGCCCGAAAGACCGTTAAGGTATGCGGGGAGAGTTGCAACGAGAGTCTTACCTTCACCTGTCTTCATTTCAGCGATTCTTCCCTGATGAAGAATGATACCGCCGAGAAGCTGAACGTGGAATGGGCGTTTGCCAAGTACACGGTCATCTGCCTCGCGGATAGCCGCAAAAGCGTCGGGCAAAATATCGTCGAGAGTTTCTCCGTTTGCAAGTCTTATCTTGAGGGCGGGAGTTACCGCCTTAAGCTCCTCGTCGGTCATTTTTGCATACTTGGGGGCAAGAGCCTCTATCTCTGCCGCAATCTTTTCAAGTTTTTTTATTTGACGGCTACTGTATGTGCCGAAAATCTTGTCTGCGAATCCCATTTTTTAAATGATCCTTTCGATTCAAAAAGATATTTTATAGAGCGTACAATCTAATTTGTGCGCAATTTTGCATTATAAATTATATTATACTATAATTTTTATGTTAAAGCAACCTATATTTGTAAATTTTCAAAAAACACTTGAAAAAAAGTCGCATTTGATATATAATTTAAGTTGTAAATTTGATTTTTGGAGAAATGACGATGTCACACATCAATATAGTTTTATGCGAGCCTGAAATTCCGCAGAACACAGGAAATATTGCGCGCACCTGCGCCGCTACCGGGGCGTCGCTACACCTTATTCGTCCTCTTGGCTTTGAGATAGACAATGCCAAGCTCAAGCGTGCGGGACTTGACTACTGGGACAAGCTTGATATCACCTATTACGACGGGCTTGAGGATTTCTTTGCCAAGCACCCCGATATAACGGTATATTATTTCTCTACCAAGGCAAAACACAAGTATTCGGATATTACTTATCCCGATGACGCTTGGATAATGTTTGGCAAGGAGACTCGCGGTCTTCCGGAGGAGTTGCTTTACGCCAATCCTGAAACTTGCGTGCGAATCCCTATGAGAGATCAGCTTCGCTCTCTCAACCTTTCAAACTCGGTGGCGATAGCGGTCTACGAGATACTCCGCCAGAGAGATTTCGAGGGTATGCAGGAGATAGGCGAGCTTACAAAATTTAATTGGTAATAAGGAAAATTATGACTGATAAAAAGAAACTTACCGTTGCCATGAGCGGCGGAATCGACAGTGCCGTGGCGGCTCTTATCGCTCTTGAGGAGGGCTATGAGATCAGCGGTGCAACCATGAGCCTTTGCAAGAAGATCGACGAGAACGGAAATGATCTTGCCGCGCAGGATATTGCCGATGCAAAGGCGGTTTGCGACAAGCTGGGTATCGCGCATAGAGTGTATTATTTTGAGGATAAATTTCACTCCACCGTGGTTGGTAATTTTATAGACACCTACTATTCGGGAGGCACCCCCAACCCTTGTATCGTATGCAATAAGCTCTTGAAATTCGGCGCGTTTTTAGATGCAGAGATCAAGAATGGCGCAGAGCTTATCGCAACGGGTCATTATGCGAGAGTTGAGCGTCGTGATGACGGCAGATACCTGCTCAAAAAGGCGGCTGACGAGAAGAAGGATCAGACCTATATGCTTTGGTCGCTCTCCCAGCATCAGCTCGCTCACACCGTGCTCCCTCTCGGTGGCTTGACTAAGCCTGAGATACGAAAAATGGGCGAGGAAAAGGGCTTTGTTATTGCTCACAAGAGCGATAGCCAGGACATCTGCTTCGTGCCCGACGGCGACTACGCCGCTTTCCTTGAAAAAGAGGTTGGTGAGAAGTATCCCGAGGGAAATTATATCGACGAGGATGGCAATATTCTCGGCAAGCATAAGGGTGTGATCCATTACACCATCGGTCAGCGTAAGGGACTTGGAATTTCTATGGGCAGACACATTTTCGTTACGAAAAAGGATGCCGCTACCAATACCGTCACACTTGCAGATGAGGACAAACTATTCACTAAAACCGTTGTACTTAAAGGGATAAATCTTATTCCCTTTGATAGCTTTGAGGGCAAGATCAGAGTTTGTGCAAAGATAAGATACAGGCACGCAGAAAGTCCCGCATACGCTGAGATTACGGGCAAGGATGAGATAACTCTCACCTTTGACGATCCACAGAGAGCGCCCGCTCCGGGGCAATCTGCGGTTATGTACGACGGAGATTACGTTGTCGGCGGCGGAATAATTCAATAAAAAATTAAGGTCACATCGCCTCGATGTGACCTTTTTGCATTAGCTTTTATAGAAAATATGAAGATTGCGAATCTCGGGGTTTTTGATAGTATCGTTGATAGAATAGGCGTGAGATTCAAGGAAAGTGCAGGTCGCATCGGTAATCCCCTGACGCTTGAATTCATTGATAAATTCCACACTTATCTCCTCGATCAAAAGCTCGATCTTCAAGGTTTCGTCCGAGGGCAGAGTTGCCAGAGCTGTAAGCCTATCTGCCATAGAAGAAAGGCGGGGCAGCTCTCTCATGGCGCGAAATATCCATTTATAATAGGGCGCGTGGCGACCTTCAAGCAGAAAAGTCAGTTCGGCGGCATTGCGAACAAATTCATCAAGGGCGAGTCGCGCAGAAGCGTTCTCTCCGTGAGCAAGGCATCTTTTATAATTGTACTGACCCGATTGAGCCATGTGCAGGGCGCAGGATGCAATTTTCTTGCGGCGGACGTCCTCGGGCATGCCGTTTTTAATTGTCTCACGGATACGGGTAAATTCCCCAAGAGGGTCGCAGAATACTTCGCCGTTAGCAGCTTCTGCAAAATAGTGCGAGGGCGTATAGAGCCAATCTTGCCAGCACTCCGGAGCGCCCTTTCGCCCAGTGTAGACAGAATAAAAATCTCCAATGGTATGCACACCCTTTTCTTTTGAACCAAGGGCGCTTTTATCGAGGCATTTTATACCATTATATTCCTTGGGTAGCTTGGAATAGGCGCGAAAGAGCTTAAAACCGAATTCTTTTTCGTCATCCTCGGTGAGCCAGAGGCAAAATCCGGGCTCAAAATCGTGATCAAGAGAAATATCGTCGTCAAAGCCGAAGCACTCTGAACCGTGCCCCACAAGACCTACCGCAATTCTATCCAGATATTGTGTGAAGTCCTTTTCCAGCATGGGCTTACCGTATTCCTCAAAATAGGCGCGAGAGAGCTTAATTCCCTTCATAAATCTTCTCCGAGAGAGCCTTTAGCTCTGCTTCCTTTTCAAAATATCCGAAAAATCCAAACGAGGGATAGCACTTGGAGCAGATAAAGGCAAAATCGCCGTCCTGTTCGTTTTTATCCGACGTGAGAAGCTCCCACGCCTTGTCCATTATTTCGTAAATTCGCTCGTCAAGAGGGTCTTGGTCATAGTAGATGTGTGCCAAGTTGATAAGGCTGACGGCGATCTCGCCAAGGCAGTCATCGTTATCTTTAAGAATTTCGATAGCCTTTAAGCAGGAGATTTCAGCGCTTATGTAGTCGCCAATATCCTTGTGAGCAGAGGAAATATTGTTGTATAGTGCCGCGAGTCTGTAATCATTAGCATCAAGTTGACTCTCATAGATGGATTTTGCTTTCTCGTAATAAACCATGGACGCATCCGCTTTACCGAAAGCTTTCATAGTTGTTGCACCGTTCAGATATATAGTGCCGGATGATATAGGGTCGCCAACACCATGCTTTTCTATAAGCTCAAAGGCTTCTTTTATAGATTTGAAAGCTTTCTGTTCGTTGCCTGTTCTTCTGAAATAGCCTATTTCTTCGTTGAGTATTTCCAACAGACCTCTCCGGTCTCCCAAATTTCGGGCTTCATTTTCCCAAAAGTCAAGCGCTCTGCCTACGCCCTCAAGATCATTTTTAGAAAAGAGCTCGTTCAGCTTATCAAAAACTCGATTGAGCGGTATAGTTTTGTAGGATTCCTTGGAGCAGCTTGTGCAATTTAAGTTGTAGTTCATATTACCTCACTTTATCTCGGACTTTACGGTATCCGTAACTGCTTGCGCGCATCTTACCTTGCCGATAAATTGCGCAACTTTAACGTGTTCGGGATGAACACGATAAACCTCAAGCGACTCAAGCGACTCGAACTCGGTGACATATATCATATCAAAGGAACGCTCGGTTTTAAGAACGTCTCTCTCAACGCTCATATATTTGATCTCAGGAATCACTTTTTTCAGATGAATAAAATCCTCTGTTATCTTATCAATTATTTCCTCTTTATTCATTCCGTCAAACTCCTCTGCAAACTTCCACATTATAACGTGTCTTATCATTTTTAAAACCCCTTTCGGCGATAAATTTGAATAATTTACCACCCAAAATTGACAATTTATATTTTTTTATTAATTATATCACAGTTTTTCAAATATTGTCAACCAAAAATTCAACTTTTTTTATAAAAGCTATTGACAAAATATAGAATTAGTAGTAGAATATATAAAAGTACAGAGAAATTGAGACGTATTGGAACATTATGGATCTTACCGTGTGTTTTAATGGGTCTTTTTAATTTTTTTATTACATCTCAGAAAAGGAGGCTTGTCTGTGTTAAATAATTTTTACGCGGGAATTGAAAGTGAAACCGCCAAGGTAATAATTGCGGTATCTATAATGCTCTTTGCGGGCTTTGCTCTTACGAGAGTTACAAAGCTTTTGCGACTCCCAAATGTTACGGCGTATATCGTTGCCGGTATTTTGATAGGTCCCTTTGTTCTCGGTCTTGTGCCCACACAGGTTATACAAGGCACCGGATTTCTGGCTGATATAGCACTTGCATTTATTTCTTTCAGCGTTGGAGAATTCTTTAAACTGTCTTCTTTGAAGAAAAACGGTCTTAAGACAGTGGTGATAACACTTTTTGAAGCTCTTTCGTCGGCGCTGGTTATATTTGTTCTCACATTCTTTATTTTGAGACTCAACATAGGATTTTCTATCATCCTATCGGCGCTTGCGGCTGCAACTGCTCCTACGTCCACCGCTATGACCATCAGACAGTCCAAGGCGGGTGGTCCTTTCGTCGACACAGTGCTCCAGGTCATCGCACTGGACGACGTCTTGAGTCTTATTGCATTTAGCATTGCGTTATCTGTTGCCGGTCCCTTCCTTTCTGCGGGTGACACACCGGTTGTAATTAACTTTGTCGACGTTATAATGCCCATAGTTATCAATATCGGATTGATGATAATGGGTGCATTCTTCGGTTTCTTCTTAAAATTCCTTATGCCCAAGAAGCGTACCACCGATAACAGATTGATAATTCTTATCAGTATGCTGTTCACCTTCTGCGGTATATGTGCTATTTTAGGTGTCTCCCCTCTTCTTGGCTGCTTGACCATGGGAATGGTTTACATAAACATTTCGGGCGATGATAAGCTTTATAAGCAGCTCAACTATTTTAGCCCCCCTATAATGCTTTTGTTCTTCGTCCGTTCAGGTGCAAACTTAAAGATCGACGCTCTTTTCTCCGTCAGCGGAAACAGCGGCACTGTTCCGATCATTGTAGTGGCAATACTTTACTTTGTTGTCCGTATAGCTGGTAAATACGGCGGAGCTTTCCTTGGCGGTCTCGTTACCAAGAGCCCCAAAGAAACTAAAAACTTCTTGGGTCTTGCTCTTATTCCCCAGGCAGGTGTTACGATTGGTCTTGCGGCTATGGCGCAGGAAACCATTGGCGGTGTTGATGGCGCAAACCTCAATACCATAATTCTTGCATCCGGTATTCTTTATGAGCTTATCGGTCCTGCGAGTGCCAATACTGCACTTCACCTTGCGGGCGCAATACCTAACAAGATCGAGGATGTGGCTCACGTTGAAACGGTTGACGAGCACGGCAACAAAAAGAGCGAGGTTGATATTCTTATTGCTAGAATCGAAAAGATACGTGAAGAACTTCCTCCCCCCGAAAAACACGAAATGTCTCCCGAGGAGGCAGCGTTTATTGAGGCTGCTGACGAGCAGTATGAAGCTCTCTCCGAGCTTCAGCGCAGACGGTTTAGAAACCGCCGTTAATCATTCACTATTACATAGAAAGGTGTTCATCTAAAATGGATTTTAATGTAATTTTCAGTGCAACTGATCCCATAAGCGAGCTTCTCGGCGAGTGGGCTTCCAGACTTGATCTTTGGTCTATTCTTCTCAGAATCGCTATGTCGGTTCTTTTCGCCGCTATTATCGGTTGGGAGCGCTCCACAAAGCGCCACGCCGCAGGACTCCGTACCTTTATGCTCGTATCCCTTGCTTCCACAATGGGTATGCTGCTCGACTTGTTCCTTATGTCAACATTTAAGGTTGCTTTCCCCCTTATTTCCGCGGCAGTTATCGTTGGTATCGCTATTCTCAGCTCCAACTCCATCCTTTTCAGCTCCAAGAGCCAGATTAAGGGTCTTACCACTGCGGCAGGACTTTGGTCGGTTGGTTTTATTGGACTTTTGTGTGGTGCAGGTTTCTACACCGTTGCTCTCATCGCATTTATTGCTATGATGATCTGCCTGTCCTGCTTCCCCAGACTTGAACGTCTCTTTAAGAATCGTTCAAATCATTTCGAGATCCATCTTGAACTTAAAAACAAAGAGAATCTTCAGAGCTTTGTTACCACAATTCGTAGACTTGGCATGAGAATAGATGATATTGAGGTTAACCCTGCATATATTAATTCCGGGCTCAGCGTATATTCTGTTGCTCTCACAATTCAGGGTGAGGAGCTTAAGAAATATAAATCTCATAGCGAAATTATCGAAGCTCTCCGCTCTATCGAATACATTCACCACATCGAGGAAATGTCGTAATAGGTTTTTAAATCGTATAAATAGCAAAAAGCCCACCAACGGTGGGCTTTTTGCTATTTTGTTTTGTTTCGTTTTTTGAATATCTTGCTTCTGAAAAGCAGTATGTTCATTCCTGTAAATAACAACACAAATATTGCCAGTGTAAGGTAAGGATGTGTAGGCGCCAGCGTTGCCAAAAACATCATGGGAAGCCCCAGCACTATTGCAAAGAAGTTTTGGTATACCATATTGTCCGATGCAGGAGTTTTGAAATCGCCGTCGATCTCACGAAGAAGAATGATGCCTGTACTCGCTGTGCCGGTAAGCATTCCATACATGGTAAGAAACTGCTCCTCAACATAGTCGCCAAAGAGTGTTTTTGCCACAATTCGATTGTAGATATAAGTAACTATTGCTCCGAGAAGTCCGAGAATAAGTATTATTCCCCAATAGCTTTCAAGGATATCAAGTCTTATTGCGGCAACGCCTGCAACTACCATAAGGTCAAAGAAGAAGTTGCTGACTCGGGTCATAAGGAAGTTATTGGTATATTTTTTCTTAACTATGCGCTTTGCACGAAGGAAGTTAAGAATCCATTTTACAATAGATGCGGTCAAAACGCCGATAAGGAAGTTGAAGCCGTAGATTATCGATTTAAGCGAAGGAAACAGCAGAGATATTAACACCATCAATCCGTATGCCATAGCATATGCAACGAGGATTAGCGCCATCTGAATAGTTATTTTATCTATACTCTCCTGCATAGGAATCTCGCGCTGGGATTCGATCTGTTCGGAGTGTAGGCTACCGTCGGAGCGCCCCGAGGGCTTGAGACGCCCTTTTCTTTTCATTATTATAAGGTGAATTACGCCGCCAATGCTGGCCGAGAGAAATCCAAGTGCCGCTATTGTAAGTCCAAAGCTCTTGCCGCCATCAAATCCGTATTCGTTCTGGTAGATCGTACCGTAATTGAGCGCCTGACCTGTTCCCTGTCCGTAACCGAACGGCAACAGAACTCCCGCCGCGGGAAAAAATCCCGAAACGAAAAATGCGGCCACAATGGTTATTATAAGTCCTACGCTTCCTTGAAGTAGATAGGTTGAAACGGTTGTAACGCCGGTATTAAATATCTCGGAAGCTCTTTGCTTTGTTAGCCTTCCGCCTGTTGTTTTGAAGGCGGATGCTATAAATCCAAGTGCCAGTGCGTGATATGTAATTGCCTCGAGAGTTGCCGTTCCGTTGCCGTCGAAGATAGGGGCATCAAACATGACCTCTCCGGTTATCCACTTGTAAATTGCGGCGATGACAAGCAGTATTGATCCGCCGATAACAGAGGTGGGGATAAGAGAATCCTTTAAGAAAGGAAGTCCCTTTTTCAGTATGTTGCCGACCAGCAGGCTTCCAAGCAGCACGCCGAGAAGCAGCACCCAGCCCCATACATTAGAGTCCCAAAAATTTTCCATCGACTTCCCCCTTTACGATATTATCAAATCGGTGATAAAAATGCACGTATTTCAATGCATTGAAGCGTTTTCCACCTTTAAGCTGATAAATTTTCCCCTCGAAATAGATGTTGAGTTTATTTTTTCCAAGGACGGTGACTGCACTTGTACTGTCAAAATTAAATTTATGCAAAAGCTTACCCTCGTTGTATATTTCTACACGATTGCCCAAAAGCCGTATCTCGGCGCTTTTATACATAAGCTCCTTTTTCTTATTTACGATCACTTCTGAAACTCTCGCATCGTCGCAGTAAAGCGGAGCGTCAACAAGAGTTGTAACATCAAGAGAGTTTATGTAGTCTTCTTGATAATCATACCATTCGGCGACGAAGCGGTACGGAAAGTCAAATCCAACGCCGCGAAGCTCTTTAGTGGGCAGATATTCTATCTTTTTGTGACACTTTTTACACTCGATTATTTTCTTGTTGCTTTCAAATGTAGAAAGACCACAATCAGGGCAAACGTATATTGCTCTTTCAAGGTATTCCGCAAGCCGGCTGTGATGGAATTCGCTGTCTGCCACCGCCTCATTGACGTAAAGCCCATCGCTGATAGCCTTGAAAAGCTCGTCATCGGTCATAGCTCCATATTGTTCGGGTTCGATGACCTTGGACACATAGCCTCGCATTTTACCTTTGCGAACAACATCACTCCAACGCGGCTCTGCTCCATATCCACCCTCTATTCTATAAAGTGCAATGGGCATTTTAAGTTTTCTTGCCAGAGGCACAATGGAGGGACTCATATACTCGGTTCGACCGCTATATGTACGGTTACCCTCGGGAGCGATTGCTATAGCTCCGCCCTCCTTGGCGATTCTGATGCAATTAAGAAGAGCTGAAACATCTGTAGTCTGCTTTTTGATCGGGATAGGCGCTACCAGAAATTTTATAAGTGATGACACAAATCCGTTTGAAAAAATATCTTCTGTAGCGACGTAATATATAGCACCCTTGAAGCACATCCCAACAAAAAATTGATCAAACGGAGTTTGATGATTCGAAAGAATGAGATAGGGCGTATCCTTTTGTTCCTTGAATTTTTCAAGCTTTATTCCATATCTTAATCTCACGTATGGTTTGAGAACTACGGACACTATCTTGGTTACGATAACGTGACGTTTTTTTATCCACTTTTTGCTTTTACCACTCATATGTATTTCCCTTATGTTAAACTATATATATTCAAACTTATCCAAAATAATTATACTTCAAATTGTTAAATCAAAAATTAACTTTAAAGGTATAATTTATGAAAAAAATGTGAAAATTAAACCGTTTCATACAAATTTATTCACAATTGCGCTTTTTGTCGCAAAAATGAGAAAATGTATGCTTTTCCGTTTGACAAACGGCGCGCAGTGTGGTACAATTAAGTATAATATTTTGAGTGAGGTATAATATGGATACATATATTTTAATAATTTGTATTGCTCTGCTCGTATTGTCTGCGGGATGCCTTGTAGCTGTTGCCGCTTTGTATTCAAAGATCAGTAAGCTTTCCGACGGTACTCAAACAGAGAAAAAGTTAGATGAATTAAAAGAAAGTATTTATAATGAGTTCTCCAGAAACAGAAGCGAGCAAGCTGCGAGTGCTCAGGCTCAGAGAAACGAAGTATCAAAACAAATATCGGAGATAAATAAGCGTTTAGAGGCCCTTACAGAGACAAATAACGCTCAGCTTGTGCGCATTTTTAAGGAAATGTCGGTTGGAATCAACACTATCCGCGAAAAGAATGCGGAAATGAACGAAAAACAGAATCTGCGAATTGAGGAGTCTTTAACGAAGATCCGTGAGAGTAACGAAAAGAAGCTGGACGAGATGAGAACAGTAGTTGACGAAAAGTTGACTAATACCCTTACCCAGCGACTCGACAGCTCATTTAAGACGGTTTCCGATCAGCTGGAAAACCTCTACAAGGCACTGGGCGAGATGAAGGAGATGTCGGGAGGTATTACCGAGCACGTGACATCCCTTAACCGCGTGCTTACAAACGTAAAGGCAAGAGGAACCTGGGCAGAGGTTCAGCTCAAGAACATTCTTGACCAGACTATTCCCAACATGTACGTTGAAAATTATGCTCCCACCAACACCAGCAAGGAGCGAGTTGAGTTTGCAATTAAGATACCCTCTGGCGAAAACTACTCGGAGATCACATATCTCCCTCTTGACTCCAAATTCCCCATGGAGGATTACGTACGCCTTTGTGCGGCGGCTGACAGAGCCGATCCTGAAGCTACCAAGGCTGCAAAGAAGGCACTTGAGGAACGAGTTATTCAAGAGGCAAGGTCTATCAGCAAATATATTAGCGTGCCCAAGACCACTCCATTCGCTATTATGTACCTTGCCAGTGAAGGTCTTTATGCTGAGATCGCAAGCTCGCCAAATGCTATTCCCGAGCGACTTCAGACCGAGTTCAACATCATGATTGCAGGTCCCTCGACCATAACCGCTTTGCTTAATTCCCTTGCTATGGGCTTCCGCTTTGCGGCTATCAACGAAAAGGCTAACGAGGTAAGAAAGATACTTTCTGCGGTCAAGTCACAATACGATACCTTCTCCACCGTGCTTGCCAAGCCAAAGAAGAAGATAGATGAAGCGGGCAAATCGCTTGATGACGCTCAACACCGAAATAATATGATACAAAAGAAGCTTAAGGGCATTGAGGTGTTGGATACCTCCGATTCGGACGAGATACTCGGCATAGGTAGCCCTGAGACCAATGATTTTGACGAATAATTTATCTACTTAAAAGCAGGCGGATAACGTCTGCTTTTTGTTGACAACGACATTATTCTATGATATAATATACTTTGGATAAATTTATATTAATGTAATAAGGACAAAATTTATGTTACTTGCAGCAACCTGCCTTTTCGGGCTTGAAAGACAACTTGGTGAGGAGATTGACGCTCTCGGGCTTAAAAGAGTTGAGACTATTGACGGTCGCGTACTTTTTGAGGGCGAGGAGAAGGATATCCCACGAGTAAATATAAATCTGCGTTTAGCCGAGCGAGTTTTTATCGTTCTCGGTCGATTTCACGCCGAAAGCTTTACTGAGCTTTTCGACGGCACAAACGCCATTCGCTGGGAGGATTGGATAGGAAAATTTGATCAGTTCCCTGTTACAGGTCATTCTATTAAGAGCAAGCTGACAAGTATTCCCGACTGCCAGAGCATCGTCAAGAAGGCGATCGTTGACCGTCTATCGGGTGCTTACGGCATTGCTTGGTTTGATGAAACGGCAGTGAAATACAAGGTCGAGTTCTTTATTTTGAAGGATGAGGCTATGCTTATGATAGACACCTCGGGTATAGCTCTTCATAAGAGAGGTTATCGCCCCGATGCGGGTGCGGCACCATTGAGAGAGACTTTGGCGGCGGCTATTGCGCTGACATCTCGCCCAAGCGAGGAAAATCTCTTTTGGGATCCCTTCTGCGGCTCCGGTACTATTGCAATCGAGGCAGCTATGATCGCTCGTAAGATCGCTCCGGGACTCAAGCGTGAATTTGCGGCAGAGGCTTTCCCGAGAATTGATGCCGAGATGTGGCGTGCGGCTCGTGAGGAAGCGGCGTCCTTTGAGATCAAGGATTCCAAATTCGAGGCTTGGGCTTCTGACATCGACGAGGATATTCTCGACGTGGCTTATGAAAACGCGCTTCGTGCAGGTGTTGAGGAAAATATTAATATCTTCCATTGTGACGCGAGAAAGATCGAAAAGCCCGAGGGTAGACGCGGCACTATCGTGTGCAATCCCCCTTACGGCGAGCGAATGGGTGATATGCGCGAGGTTGAATACCTCTACCGTGACATCGGTCGTCACTTTAAGACATTTGAGCCTTGGCACATCTACGTTATCACCTCCTGCGACTATTTCGAAAAGCTTTACGGTAGACGCGCCGACAAGATAAGAAAGCTTTATAACGGTATGCTTCCCTGCAATCTTTATCAGTTCTTTAAGCCTGCGGAATTTCGCAAGGATGCACCCTTTAACAAAAAGAGATTTGACGGTAACCATCAATTCGATAAAAACAAGGGTTATAATAAAAACTTCAATAAGAAATTCAGTAAATAAAAGGAAAAATTATGCTTAATCTTTGTGATCCCAGAACTATAAAACAAGTAATGGATATGTTCGGTCTTACCTTTAAAAAGGAGTACGGACAGAACTTTTTGACCGACAATATGACCGTTGAGGATATTGCAGACGCCTGCAATGATGATAAGGACATCACCGTTATCGAGATAGGACCGGGTATCGGCTGTATGACCCGTGAGCTTTGCGAAAGATATGCTCGTGTGGTGGCGTTTGAGATCGACACAGGTCTTATTCCCGTTCTCAAATACACTCTTGACGGCTACAAGAACGTGACCGTCATTAATCAGGACATTATGGAGGCAGATCTTGCCACAACCCTTGCTCCCTATTTTGAAATGGGTAAGGTTGCGGTGTGTGCAAATCTTCCTTATTACATAACCACTCCTATTTTGATGAAGCTGATCGAAAGCAAGCTTCCCTTCGATTCTATCACCGTTATGGTGCAGACCGAGGTTGCAGAGCGACTTGCAGCAGGAGCGGGCAATAAGAATTGCGGAGCTATTACAGCGGCTATTGACTACTATGGTGACGCTAATCTTCTTTTCACCGTTTCGGCAGACCGCTTTATGCCTCCTCCCAAGGTTACCTCCAGCGTAGTTCGTATCGACCTTTGGAAGGACAAGCCTATAAAGCCCGCCCATGAGCCTACCTTCTTCAGAACCATAAAGGCGGCCTTTGAGCAAAGAAGAAAGACTCTCCCCAACTCGCTTATGACAGGATTTTCCGAGATCAGCAAGGAAAGACTTACCGAGATCGTAGTTGAGTGCGGCCTGAAGAGTGATATTCGCGGTGAAAAGCTGACGGTATCCGATTTCTGCGCGCTTTCCGACAAGCTTTTCGCAGAGCTTCACAAATAAAAAACGATAATGAAAAAGATCAGATTTATTTTATTATTTGCCGTAGCTTTGGTCGCGTTTTCGCTCTATTCTTGTTACGAGGTGTGTGATCACAGCTACGAAACCGTTACTGTGGATGCGAGCTGCACGACCGATGGCAAGATCACGTCTGTTTGCAAAGTCTGTGGCGACACTGTTGAAAGCGTTATACCACTCAAGGGGCATAGCTTCACCTTTTCGGTAATACAATCGGATTGCACAACGGCGGGCTACACAAAATATACCTGTGAATGTGGATTTGCTTATAAATCCGCAATAAGCACTCCTAAAGGACACGATTACACCGCCAAGGTAACATATCCTACCTGCACAGAATCGGCCTATACCACGTATACGTGCAAAAATTGCCCCGACTCGTACGTGTCAGATGTTGTGGCACCAATAGGTCACAATATGGCAAATAACGTGGTTGCTCCTACTTGTGTGTCTCAGGGATTTACTAATTATTCCTGTACTGCTTGCACTTATTCCTATACATCGGATTATGTCAAGCCTCTGGGACATACTCCCGAATTGAATCTCACCTCCCCCCCTACCTGCACCGAAATGGGATTTACCTATTACTGCTGCTCGGTGTGTGATTTTGAATTCATCACCGATTTTACAGAGCCTTTGGGACACAACTACAAGTCTTCTGTTGTATCGGCGGTAAGCTGCACTCAAAGCGGCGAGGAAAAATTCACTTGTGATTGTGGTGAGAGTTACTCGGTCATTACCGCACCTTTAGGTCATAACTTTAAAATTATGGTAGTAAATCCCACCGTTTCAGATATGGGATATACCGAATACAGCTGTGATTGTGGGTTCAATTATATCGGCAATTACCGTTTCTATGACGAGATACTCGATAACGCATACGCTAATAACGATAAGGTGCTTGCCCACGGAATTGATATTTCAAGCTATAATCACACCCTCAATTCAAATGGTGAGTATGAACCCATTGATTGGTTTGCACTTAAAGAAGCCGGAGTTGACTATGTAATTTTAAAGATTGGAAGCACTCTTAGAGATCATGGTACACGCGGTGGAATAGAACCGACATTTGAAATGGATTATGCGGGTGCAAAGGCGGCAGGCATTGATGTTGGAGTATATTTCTTCACCTACTCCACCACCGTTTCGGGTATTCGCAAGGATGCAGAATTGCTTTTGACATATCTTGATGGAAAACAATTCGAGTATCCCATATATCTCGATTTGGAGCCCTCGGAGAATGAAGATTATCATCCCGAAAACATAGCCTCGCCAATACTTACCGAAATGTTACTAACCTTCTTCTCTACACTTCAGCGAGAGGGATATTACACGGGCTTGTATGTAAATAATGAATTCTTGTTCAATATTTTGCAGACCGACAATATGATCGAGCTTTTCGAGATATGGTATGCGCGTCCTCCTCGACTTGAGAGCTATACTTGGAATCCCGAGGACAATGAAAGCTTTGTCTGGAATACCGAGAAATATGGTGAGCACCTTGGAATGTGGCAATACTGCTGGACAGGTATACTGGCGCCAATCAGCACTCATGTTGATTTCAATTATTCTTACAAGGACTATCCGAGCATTATAAAACAATATGGCTTTAACGGATATTAATTAAAATATGACCCATGGGTAACCGTGGGTCATATTTTTATAAAAAGCCCGAAGGTAATTACCTTCGGGCTGATTTTCTAATTAGTTATTGTTTTCTGCCGCGCGGCGAGCCTTGACCATCTCTCTCATACGAGTGCTTGTGTCAAGAATCTTCTTGCGGAGTCGTATTGACTTGGGAGTTACCTCAATAAGCTCGTCATCCGCTATGAATTCGATCGCTTCCTCAAGGCTGAAGATCTTGGGAGGAGTAAGAAGAAGCTTTTCGTCCGCACCCGCGCTACGAATAGCGGTAAGATGCTTTTCCTTACAGGGGTTAACCGAAATATCGTCATTCTTGGGGTTCTCGCCAACGATCATACCCTCATAAACCTCGGTCTGAGGACCAACGAAGAGCTGACCTCTCTCCTGAGTATTGAAGAGACCGTATCTGGTGGTAACGCCTGCCTCGCTGGCCACCAGCGCACCGGTAAATCTCATAATGATACCGCCACGGTGAGGCTGATAGCCCTCGAAAAGGGTGTTAATGACGCCCTCTCCGTGAGTTGCGGACATAAACTCGGAGCGGTAGCCGAAAAGACATCTGGAGGGGATGCTATATTCTATTCTCATACGGCTTCCAACAGGGTTCATTTCGAGAAGGTCGCGCTTTGTCTGACCAAGCTTTTCGATAACCGCGCCAACGTACTCGGTTGGAACGTCGAGAGTAACCTTCTCCATAGGCTCGCACTTAACGCCGTCGATCTCCTTAAGAATTACCTTGGGGTTGGAGCAGGTAAGCTCGTAGCCCTCGCGGCGCATATTCTCAATGAGGATGGAGAGGTGCATTTCTCCTCTTCCCGATACGATAAACTCGTCGGTGGTATCACCGTCGCGAACACGGAGAGAAACGTCACGAAGAAGTTCTCTGTAAAGTCTCTCACGAAGCTGACGGGAGGTAACGAATTTGCCTTCCTTACCGGCAAGAGGGCTGGTGTTGACTGCGAAGGTCATTTCCATTGTAGGCACGCTTACCTTAACGAACTCGATAGGCTCGGGGTTAGCGGTTGAGGTGAGAGTATCACCGATAGAAATGTCACCTGCACCCGAGAAGCAGATAATGTCACCAATTTTTGCATTGTCAACAGGTACGCGAACAAGACCGTCGATCTGGAAAAGTGCCACTACCTTGGTCTTTCTGGGCTTTTCGTCAGGCTTGTGGAAGTTACAAACCATAACCTCCTGGTTTACCTTAATAGAGCCGCGCTCGATTCGACCGATACCGATTCTTCCAACGTACTCGTTATAGTCGATGGAGGAAACAAGAACTTGAAGATCACCTTCCGGCTCACCCTCGGGAGCGGGGATATAATCAAGAATGGTGTCAAAGAGGGGGGTAAGATCCTCGCCCTCCTCAAGGGGATCCTTGGTTGCAGTACCGGAACGGCCCGAACAGTAAAGCATAGGAGAATCAAGCTGCTCGTCGTTAGCGCCAAGGTCGATAAGAAGCTCAAGGATCTCGTCCTCAACCTCGCCAAGGCGCGCGTCAGGCTTGTCTATCTTGTTAATGCAAACGATAACCTTGTGGTTAAGCTCAAGGGCGCGCTTGAGAACGAATCTGGTCTGGGGCATTGGGCCTTCAGCCGCGTCTACAAGCAGAATAACGCCGTTTACCATCTTAAGCACGCGCTCAACCTCACCGCCGAAATCTGCGTGTCCGGGGGTGTCTACAATGTTGATCTTAACGTCCTTGTAGTGTACCGCGGTGTTTTTAGCAAGTATGGTAATGCCTCTTTCCTTTTCGATGTCGTCGGAGTCCATAACTCTCGTAACTGTTTCCTGGTTATCTCTGTAAATGCCGCCCTGCTTCAGAAGTCCGTCAACAAGGGTGGTCTTTCCGTGGTCGACGTGCGCGATTATAGCAACGTTTCTTAAATCTTCTCTTACCATACTTTCTCCTTATAAATAATACATATTTTTGCAATTTTCTACCAAATATATATTTTACCACATTTTTGCAAAAAAATAAATTGAAAGATATGACGATATTTGAAATTTTTTAGCGAAGTTTTTGTGCATTTAGACAAATAACTTGCAATTTGATTTGCTTTATTCAAAAAAACACCTACGAGTTACCGTAGGTGCAATTTTTTACATATGCTTATCAATAAAAGACTCGATAATGGTTTTAGAGTTTAATCCCACAAGCTTCCCTGCGATCTCGCCATTTTTTACAAGTACAAGAGTAGGAATACTGTCAATAGCGAATGTGACCGCCAACTGTTGCTGGGCGTCTACGTTGACCTTGCCTACCTTGATATCACTTCTGCTCTCTGCAATAGCCGCTATTGCGGGAGCTATAACGCGGCAAGGGCCGCACCATTCTGCCCAGAAATCAAGCAAAACGGGCTTGTCGCTGTTAATTACCTCGTCTTCAAAATTGGATCTTGTTACGTCTACCATATTATTCTCCATTCCGCCGCCCACGGCGGTACAAATAGTAATCAATGAATTTTGCCATTCGGAAAAATTCGCGCGTGAAACAATTTAATTTCCTGCAAATGAAATGTAACTTTCACGCATTTCTCCTTACTTGCTCTTGTAATATAGCATACAGTGGCAATAGCCCTCAAAGTCGGGATCTTTTATCTGCGCCTTGAATTCCTCGCACATGCACTTGTACTCGGGCTTGTCCTCTCTGCGGCAAGGGCAGTATCCGTTTCGTCTTTTAAGCCCTTCCTTTACGATGGCAACAAGCTCTTTATCGGGATTTTCGGTTATTTTCATAAATTTACCTCAAATTACTTCAAGAATCCGTTGATGATCTCTTCCTCTGCCTGCTTTTCGTCAAGACCGAGGGTCATGAGCTTGATAAGCTGCTCTCCTGCGATCTTACCGATAGCCGCCTCGTGGATAAGGGATGCCTCGGTATCGTTTGCCACGATTTTGGGGATCGCAACTACGCTTGCGTTATCCATAATAATTGCATCGCATTCGGTGTGACCGGAGCATTTTGCATTACCAACAACATCGGAAATAAAGAGCTGACGGGAGTTATCCTTTGCAACGGAACGGGAAACTACCTGTGTGCCGCAATCCTCGCCCTTGAGGTCAACTACGAACTCGGTCTCCGCAAACTGCTCGCCGTGGGTCATTATCTTTTCGTAAACGATAAGAGTGGACTTTTCATGAAGCACTGCCTCGGTCTTACGCTTGGTGGAGTCAACGCCTTTGATCTGGGTGGTTTCCATTTCCATATATGCGCCCTCCGCAAGCTCTACCACGGTATGGGGATTCATAATATTCTTGCCGTTTCCGTCGCCGTCTCCGTAGTGTTTTTCAACGTATTTTACCTTCGCGTTTTTGCCAAGGTAGAAGCTGTGGATACCGCTATGCTCACTATCCTGAACACCGCAGTTATGAATGCCGCATCCTGCGACAATAAGCACGTCTGCGCCCTCTTCGATGTGGAAATCGTTGTAAACGACCTCTTTGAGTCCACTTTCCGCCAAAATTACAGGGATATGGACGCTCTCGCGCTTGCCTGCCGCCTTGATATAGATATCAATACCGGGCTTGTCCGTCTTTTTCTCGATAATAATATTCTCGGAGGACTGCTTATCAAAGGTTTCACCGTCAACACGGATGGAGTAAGCTCCCGTAGGAACGGTTTCAAGGTCAGCGACCTGACGGAGGAGGTTAAGTTTGATACTGTCAAGCTTCTTCTCTGCCATTACTCGTCACCTCCCTGTGTGAACTTGCATCCTGCCTGCGCCGACAAAAGATCGGGCAGAATTGCAGCCTTTTCGCCGTATGCGGATATCTTTCCGTCTGATACTACCACGATCTTATCTGCAATATCGAGGATTCTCTCCTGGTGGGAGATTATAAGAATGCAGCCGTGGGTTCTTTCGTGCATCTTCTCAAAAACCTTGATAAGGTTATTGAAGCTCCAAAGGTCGATTCCCGCCTCGGGCTCATCGAAGATGGAAAATTTAGTGCCGCGGGCGTTTATCATAGCGATCTCGATTCTTTTAAGCTCGCCGCCAGATAAGGATTCGTTTACCTCACGGTTTACGTACTCCTTTGCGCAAAGACCAACCTCGGAGAGGTATTTGCACGCCTCTGCAACCGAAATTTTGCTTCCTGCCGCCAAGGAAATAAGATCCTTGACAGTAATGCCCTTAAATCTTACGGGCTGCTGGAAAGCAAAGCTAATGCCCGCGTTGGCTCTCTCAGTGATGGACATATTGGTAATATCCACGCCATCCAGAAGTATCTGACCCGAGGTCGCCTTATATATACCCGCAATAAGCTTTGCGAGTGTAGACTTACCGCCGCCGTTAGGGCCTGTGATGGCAACGAAACGGTCGTTAATGGTAAGACTTATATCATCAATTATACGGTTTTCCTTGCCGGTGTTTTCGTCGATAACCGTATAAGTCAGATTTTTGATCTCTAACATTCTGTTTTTCCTTTCTGAAGCACTATATATATAAAAGCATTATTTGCCAATAATATTCTACCATAAAACATAAATTAAATCAATAGATTTAAAGAAAATAATATCTATTCTTTTTTGGAAAAGTTCTTGAAAAGGTTAGGGGTATGGGGGAAGGAAAAACTTCTTTCAAGAAGTTTTTCCTTCCCCCATAATCTTATGCATCTAAATACCTGCAAGCGGCGAGAGCTGCAACTGCTCCATCTCCGCAAGCGGTAGAGATCTGTCTGATGAACTTTGTTCTGCAGTCACCTGCAACGAAGAGACCTTCTGTCTGGGTCAAGCAATTCTCGTCGGAAACAACGTATCCTCTATCGGAGAGAGAGACAACGTTCTTATAAGCCTCATTTTCGGGAACCTGTCCGATTGCTACGAACATTCCGTCAAGGTCGAGTCTGGTCTTTTCTCCTGTTGCGGTATTCTTGATAACTATGCCGCCGAAATTGTCGTTACCGTGAATTGCTTCAACGGTGCATCCGTAGATAATCTCAACGTTCTTTCTCTTCTTGAGAATTTCAGCAAGCTTCTCTTCACCTGTAAGGAAATCAAGGTTCTGAACAACGTATACCTTCTCACATCCGTCGGAGAGCATAATTGCTTCTTGGAGCGCGGAGTTACCGCCACCGATAACGGCTACGGTTTTCCCTGCATAGAATGCGCCGTCACAAACTGCGCAGAAGGAGATACCCTCGCCGATGAACTCCTCTTCTCTGTCGATACCAAGGAGACGGTGGCGTGCACCGGTTGCGATAATAACGGTCTTGGACATATAAACGTCGTCACCGCAGAATATGCAGAAGAGGTCGCCCTCCTTTTCGATGCCGGTAACCTCTGCCATATCAAGCTCGGCACCCATTTCTATTGCCTGAGATACCATCTTTTCAGCAAGCTCGTTACCGCTGATCTGGTTATATCCGGGGTAGTTTTCTATTTTAGGGGAAAAGGTCATCTGACCGCCGAACATTCCCTTATCAAGCACGAGAACGCTTTTATCTGCTCTACGTGCATATATAGCGGCGGTAAGTCCCGCAGGACCTGCGCCGATAACGATTAAATCATACATTGGAAAAATCCTTTCTGAAAATTGGATTAATTAGAGGAAAACGATTTACGTTTTCCTCTTTAATTAAACAATTATTAGAGAGAAGTTTCAATAAACTTCTTTATGTTGGAGAGGTTTGCGGCCTTGGCAATCTCAACTCCGTCCTCAACAACTACGAGGGTGGGAGCCTGCTTAATTCCGTACAGAGCAACAAGATCGAGATGCTCGTCTGCATAAAGCTTTTCAAACTCAAAGCCCGCCTTCTCAAGGAATTCAGCTGCGATCTTGCAGTTGGGACAGGTCTTGGTAGCGAAGAGAAGGATCTGTTTGCCTGTTGCGGTCTCGCATACGCACTCTTCCTCCACAACGGGCTCGGTGATCATGTTGATAGTTCTTACGCTATCAGTACCGATGTTTATCTCGGGGTGAAGCTGGGTGGAGCGATCGATGTTGTAAGTTCTTCTCTCCTTGAACTCCTGGCTCTTACCGTCATTCCAGTTCTGAACGGGACGGTAGTAGCCGGTGATTCGGCTATAAACCTCGGTCTTTTTACCGCACTTGGGACAGGTGTACTCTTCACCGTTTATATATCCGTGATCAACACATACAGAGTATGTGGGAGACATGGTGTAGTAAGGAAGCTTGTAGTTCTCTGCAATCTTACGGACAAGGTTAGCTGCACTCTTCCAAGTGGGAAGCTTCTCACCGAGGAATGCATGGAATACAGTACCCGAGGTGTAGAGGGTCTGGAGCTCGTCCTGAATATCGAGAGCGTCGAAGATGTCCTCGGTGTAGCTAACAGGAAGATGGCTGGAGTTGGTGTAGTAAGGAGCCTTTACATTATCGGTAGCAGTAATAATGTCGGGCCATCTCTTTCTATCGTGCTTTGCGAAGCGGTAAGAGGTGGATTCTGCGGGAGTTGCCTCAAGGTTGTAGAGGTCGCCGTACATTTCCTGATAGTCGGAAAGTCTCTCTCTCATGTGGTTGAGAACGTTCTTGGTGAACTCCTGGGTCTCCTTATGAGTCATATCTGCTCTGAGCCACTTAGCATTAAGACCAACCTCGTTCATACCAACGAGACCGATGGTCGAGAAGTGGTTGTTGAAGGTACCGAGGTATCTCTTGGTGTAAGGATACAGACCCTCATCAAGGAGCTTGGTGATAACGGTTCTCTTGGTCTTGAGGGAGCGAGCGGAGATGTCCATAAGCTTATCAAGTCGCTTGTAGAAGTCCTCTTCGTTCTCTGCAAGGTAAGCAATTCTGGGCATGTTGATAGTTACAACGCCGACAGATCCTGTGGACTCACCACTTCCGAAGAAACCACCGGACTTCTTACGAAGCTCACGAAGGTCAAGACGAAGACGGCAGCACATGGAACGAACATCAGAAGGCTCCATATCGGAGTTAATGTAGTTGGAGAAGTAAGGAGTACCGTACTTTGCGGTCATCTCGAAGAGAAGCTTGTTGTTCTCGGTTTCGGACCAGTCGAAGTCACGGGTGATGGAGTAGGTGGGGATAGGATACTGGAAGCCACGGCCGTTCGCGTCGCCCTCGATCATGATCTCGATGAACGCCTTGTTGATCATGTCCATTTCCTTCTTACAATCCTTGTACTTGAAGTCCATTTCCTTGCCGCCAACGATACAGTTAAGCTCCGCAAGGTCGTTAGGAACGGTCCAATCGAGAGTGATGTTGGTAAAAGGAGACTGAGTACCCCAACGGGAAGGAGTATTTACGCCGTAAATGAAAGACTGGATGCACTGCTTTACTTCCTTATAGGAAAGGTTATCAACCTTTACGAAGGGAGCGAGGTATGTATCAAAGGAGGAGAATGCCTGCGCGCCTGCCCACTCGTTCTGCATGATACCGAGGAAGTTTACCATCTGGTTGCAGAGGGTGGAAAGGTGACCTGCGGGAGAGGAAGTGATCTTACCGGTTACACCGCCGAGACCCTCCTGAATAAGCTGCTTGAGCGACCAACCTGCACAGTAGCCGGTGAGCATGGAAAGGTCGTGAATGTGGATATCAACGTTTCTGTGCGCGTTTGCGATCTCATCGTCGTAAACCTCGCTGAGCCAGTAGTTAGCGGTGATAGCGCCGGAGTTGGAAAGGATAAGACCACCTACGGAGTAGGTAACGGTAGAGTTCTCCTTAACTCTCCAGTCAAGAGCCTGGAGGTACTTATCAACGGTTTCCTTGTAGTCGAGAGCTGTACCCTGAACGTTTCTGAGCTTTTCTCTCTGGCGGCGGTAAAGAATATATGCCTTTGCAACGTCTGCATATCCTGCCTGAACGAGAACCGACTCTACACTGTCCTGGATGTCCTCAACTGCGATAAGTCCGTCCTTGATCTTGTTCTCAAAATCTGCGGTGACCTTGAGTGCCAAGAAGTCGATGATATTCTGGTTAAACTGCTTTTCCTGAGCTTCGAATGCAAGTCTGATAGCATCCGAAATGCGGCTCAAATTGAATTCTACGATTTTTCCGTCTCTCTTTTGAACGCTGTACATTTCTTTCTCCTTGAAATTATAATATTTTAAAATTTAAACATAAAAATTCCTTATGCCATATAGGTTTCGGCAAAAAATGGCATAAAATAGGCGCGGACAGCCATCCGCGCCGCATTAGCATTATACTATATTTAGTGGTGTTTGTCAACCCTATAACACAAGATATTGTGTTTTTTGTCGAAATTCGGCACAATATCCAGTTTACACACCCCGTAATTGTGTGTTTGGCACAAAAGGTAACAAAACGTTCAAAAACTTTTCCATTTCACTCTCATTAAAGGAAGAAATTTCCTGCCCGATGATGTCTCCGGAATCCTTAAACTGCTGCAGGAAGTATTTCTCACTTCCCTTCAGCCACTCGCCGATTTTGTAGAAGTCCTCCTCGGTGTGAAACGGCTTGGCAACGGTGGTTCTGAACTCAAAATCAACGTGACCCTCCATAAGGAAGTTTTTGCTTTCCTCTATTTTGGAAAGATCATAGCTTTTGGGAAGACCGCAGGTATAGGCGTATTTTTCGGGCGAATTTTTTATATCCATCGCCACGTAATCAACAAGACCGTTCATTACAAGCTTTTTCAACACCTCGGGACGCGTGCCGTTGCTATCGAGCTTTACGGAATATTCCATCTCCTTAACTTGTACTATAAAATCATAGAGACCACTCATAAGTGTAGGCTCACCGCCTGTTATAGCGACGCCGTCAAGTATCCCCTGCCTTTTTTTGAGAAAAGCTAAGATTTCATCATTGGTATAGGTAGGCTGCTCATCCGCCCTCACAACCAGTGAGGCATTGTGACAGAATGGGCAACGGAAATTACATCCCCTTGTAAAAAGTGTACAGGCAACCTTGCCCGGGTAATCGAGCAGAGTCAGCTTTTGGAGTCCGGCAAATATGTTTTCTTTCATTATGTATATTCCTCACAAAGAGCTTATGAGTAGTTTCTCTGAATTGCGATAACCTTGCCTAAAATGAGCACCTCGTCAACTATTATAGGCTCCATGGTGCAGTTTTCGGGCTGGAGACGATAGTGACCGTTTTCACGGAAAAAGCGCTTTACAGTTGCTTCATTCTCTATAAGTGCAACCACGATCTCTCCGTTATCAGCATAGCAAGTCTTCTCTGCGATGATTATATCTCCATCGAGGATTCCAACCTCGATCATACTCTCACCCTTGACCCTGAGTGCAAACATATCGTCAGTGCCACTTCTGCCAACAAATCCGATATACCCCTCAAAATTCTCTTCTGCGAGAATGGGCTGACCTGCGGTTACTGTACCAAGCACAGGCACAGCACAAACGGCAGGTGTGTCGTCGTTTGCAAGGCGGATAGCACGGCTCTTGCCGTCCTCCTTGCTAATGTAACCCAAAAAATCGAGTCTGTTGAGGTACATGTGGACGGTGGACGTGCTCTTATAACCGAGATCCTTCATTATATCTCTTACACTGGGCGCAAAGCCCTTTTCCTTCAGTGAATGCACTATGTAGTCGTATACCTTTTGTTCCTTAGGCTTAAGCTTTTCCATAAAGTTTACCTTTCTGTTTAGGAAATATTTAGTACAAATGTATCTTTATTATATTTTAACACATTTGTTTCATCTATAATAAAACACCAAAAGAACAATTTGTGAATTTTTTTGTTTGCGCATTACCCAATTCGGTTAAAAATCTCTTTATTTCCAAATGAAAATATTAACAATTTGCAACTTTTGAAAATACATATTGCAAACTTGCAAAAAATATAGTAAAATGTATAATGGCGAATAAAGTGAAACTTTATGTTCGACAAATTTTTGTAAAAAATATACTCAATATAAAGGAGAAAAACCATGACACCTACCAACAACAAGTTTGTTCTTGATTGGATCAATGATATGGCGGCTATGACTCAGCCCGACCAGATCGTTTGGATCGATGGCAGCGAGGAGCAGGCAGAGGCACTTAGAGCCGAGGCTTGTGCTACCGGTGAGATCATCAAGCTCAATCAGGAAAAGCTTCCCGGTTGGTACCTCCACCGCACCGCTGTAAACGACGTTGCTCGCGTTGAGGGCAGAACATTCATCTGCACTTCCAAGAAGGAGGACGCAGGTAACATCAACAACTGGATGGATCCCGCAGAGTGCAAGGAAAAGCTTTCCAAGCTTTATTCAGGAAGCATGAAGGGTCGTACCATGTACGTTATCCCCTACTCCATGAGTGTTGTAGGCTCTCCCTTCGCTAAGTACGGAATCGAGCTTACCGACTCTATCTACGTTGTTCTTAACATGCTCATCATGACTCGCGTTGGCAACGACGTTCTTGAGGCACTCGGTGAGAGCGCAGACTATATCAAGGGTCTCCACGCTCGCGCTGATATTGATGAAGAGAACAGATACATCGTTCACTTCCCTGAGGAAAACACCATCTGGTCCGTTAACTCCGGTTACGGCGGAAACGTTCTTCTCGGCAAGAAGTGCTTCGCGCTCAGAATCGCATCCTTCCTCGGCCGTAAAGAGGGCTGGATGGCTGAGCACATGCTCATCCTCGGCGTTGAATACCCCAACGGTGAGACAAAGTACGTTTGTGCTGCGTTCCCCTCCGCTTGCGGTAAGACCAACCTCGCAATGCTTATTCCCCCCGAGTTCTACTCCAAGCAGGG